>NZ_JBSQYM010000029.1:0-21583 GCF_055140805.1 Orenia sp. | reverse complement strand
AATCTGTGGTCATTTCATAAATTCTCGATAAGCTACGGGTTTAAACCCGTAGCTAAGCAAGTCTTATTTTTGAACTTCCTCACACTAATCACTCACACTCACACTGCGACACAAAGTGTCGCTTTATCTTTATATAACGTCATGGTTAAATTTTATTCTAGATCCACGAATCTATATTAAATAACAATTTTTAGTTTATCCAATATATCAAAATAAGAAGCTTAAAATTTCTTCACCTTTAAAAATATCTATCTAAATCTAATTGATTGAAATTATAAGAGGAAGATTAAATATTATCTAGAATTATTAAATATATATAAACTATAAGATTATAAGTTTAGATTAGGAGGTAAATCAAATTGAAGAAAAAAATTTTTATTGGATTATTAACTGTGATGTTCCTATATTCTAATTCACTTTATGCTACTACTCCCATAATACTTAAGTCTCACAAGGTATCTAAACCTTTAAAACAGATAAAGATAAAAAAAGAAAATATCAAAAAAGATAATGAACTAATTAAAATTGATTTAAAAATACCACAGATAAAGGGTATGGCAAATAAAGAATTGCAAGCTAAGTTAAATAAAAATTTTAGAGATAAAATAATCAGTTTTAGCAATAATCTAACAAAAATAGCTAAAAAATATAGTCAAGATGCTCAAAGGTATGAATTTCCTATTTATCCTTATCAAGTCTCTACCGACTATCAAGTGCATTATAATAACGATAATCTTCTTAGTTTAACTATTACTTATTATGAATATACCGGTGGTGCCCATGGAAGTTATATTAAAGAAGCCTTTAATATAAACCTCCGTACTGGAAAAGAGTTCTCTTTATCAGACTTACTAGGAAAAAATAATGATTATCAGCAGACTATTAATAATCAGGTTAGAGATGAAATTAAAGAACACCAGGAACTATATTTTGCTGATGATACTCAAAACCTTAAGATACCTTCCCAAGATTCAAATTTTTATATCCAAGATAATGATCTAGTTATATATTTTCAGGTCTATGAGATTGCACCTTACTCTACTGGAACACCAGAGTTTAAAATTCCTCTAAAATTATTTGAATTTTAACTAATAATAACGATATTAATTATCAATGTTATATTGCGATAATTTTAGAAATTAGATGTTGGCGTTAAGATTTACTACCACCTAGCATCTAATTGCTAAAATTTAATTTTATATTATGTTAGGGTGATATTTAATGAAAATGATAGATAAGGATAATATATATACAGTCATTTTATTATATGCTGTTTGGATTATTATCACAGGCGATTTTTCCATGGCCTCTTTAATACTTGGACTAGCTATCTCAGCTATTGTCGTCTTATTTATTAATAGCTCCTTTACCCAGCTGTTTTCTAAAAAGATACTTACCAAGCCTTGGATATTCTTATGGTATATCTCTTATTTAGGCTTGCAAATCTTTATATCAAGTTATAAAGTGGCTTATTTAGTTCTCCATCCCAAACGGCCTTTTAAGTCAGCTATAGTTAAGCTACCAACTAATTTAGGTCAAAAGAATCGTTTAATTAAACTGACGATCTTAGCTAATGCCATTACTTTAACTCCTGGTACAATTACTATGGATTTGAGTAACGAAACCCAAGAATTATTTATTCACTGCTTAAATTTAAAATCTGATGAGGATGATGCAATTAAAGAAGATATATTTGGTAAATTCGAAGAGATCATCAGGAGGATGTTCCAATGATAGAGATTATAATAATTATTATCTTAATTTCAGCTTTACTAACCTTTTACCGAGTTATTAAAGGACCAACCTTGTTTGATAGAATTGCTGCTGCTGATTCTATTGGAATTATGTTTCTTTTGGTCTTAGTACTTTTAAGTATCTACTTCCAAAGACAAATCTTTATAGATGTTGCTATAGTTTATGCTCTACTACTATTTGTAGATGTATTGATTATGGCTAAATTTTTTGGAAGATAAGCAAGGAGGGATTACAATTTTTAAATTACTAGGATATGCTTTTGTAATAAATGGGACTTTCTTCTTTCTAGTTACTGCTATCGCTATGCTTAGATTTAAAGACTTTTATACTAGGCTACACATCGGCTCTAAATGCCTAACAGGTGGTGGCATCTCAATTCTATTGGGTATCATTTTTTTTAAAGGGCTTTCAATTTATTCTCTAAAATTAGGATTGATAATTATCTTCTTAGTAATTACTAATCCAGTTACTACTCATGCCCTTGCTCGAGCAAGCTATTATTCTAAAAAATCATCTATTCCAAAAAAATCCAATTTAATCAGAGATGACTTATCTGAGAAAAAGAATGGTGGTCTATTATGATTCAACTTATAATCTATTTACTATTATTTTTTATTATATTAACTGCTTTTTTTGCTGTATTTGCCAATAGTCTAATCAGCTCCTTGATTGCTTTATCCATTCTCAGTTCTAACCTTGTTATTCTCTTTGTAATTTTACAGGCTCCTGACGTAGCTTTAGCTGAAGTCGTTATTGCTAGTGGAATTACTACAGGATTTTTTATCATTACTATTGATAAAACAGGAGGGAGAAGATGAGAAGAATCTATATCTTAGCTTTAATTCTAATTTTAGCGTCATTATTATTCTTTACCTTTTATGATTTAATTCAACCTAAAGAATTTATAGATGATAAAGCTCAAATTAGTGAATATTATATTGAACATGGTGTCAAAGAAACAGGTGCTATCAATCTAGTAACCGCTATCTTATTTGATTATCGCGCCTTTGATACCTTAGGGGAAGCAACAGTAATCTTTATCGCTGTTTCTGCTATCTCCTTATTAGCAACAAAAGAGAGGGTTCTAGTCTCTGATACCAACTTTTCACCTATTGTCTATCAAGGTATCAGCTTTATCATCCCATTCTTATATATTCTAGCATTTTATCTAATCTTTTATGGACATCTTTCACCTGGAGGTGGCTTTACTGGTGGTGTAGTCATAGCTACTACCTTTGTCCTATTGAAGATGACCTTTGGAATTAGATATTCTAAAGAGGAAAAATCCTTACAAAGAAGATCATTAATCGAAAGTATTGGTGCACTTGGTTTTATTCTTGTAGGGATTTTAGGGATAATCATGGGTGATAACTTTTTAGCCAATGAAGGGGCAGGGTTTCATTTAGGTATAGCTGGTCAACTACTTAGTGCAGGAGTCATCCCTATTTTAAATCTATTTACTGGAGTCAAAGTAGGGTCAGGTTTAGCAATTATATTCCATCGTTTAGTAAGGGAGGAGTAATTTAAAGTGCAATTTATCTATCTAGTAGTAATTATTCTATTCTGTTTGGGTCTATATACAATCTTAATGAATACAAATTTAATCAAGATAATTATTGGGATTAATATTATGGATTCATCCTTAGTTCTATTATTAGTAGCTTTAAGCTATAAACCAGCAGGAACTGCTCCAATTATAGATAAACAATACTCAGTTATTGTTGACCCTATCCCCCAGGCTTTAGCCTTAACGGCAATTGTAATCGGGGCTAGTATCACAGCATTAATGCTACTGTTGACAATTAAGCTTAATCGCTACTATAATACTCTTGATATCTCTGAAATTAGGAGGTTACGGGGATGATAGCAGCTATTTTCTTGATAGTAGTTCCTTTATTGGCAGGATTTTCTTTCTTATTCATTGATAAATATTTAGCAAAATTTCGGAAGTTATTTATCTTAGGCACTGGACTTATTACCTTGCTTTTAAGTATAGAGCTGTTGATACAGGTCATCAAGCATCCTCTTGTCTATAATCTTGGTAATTGGAAAGAAGGTATCGGGATAAGTTTAATCATTGATCCCTTAGGAGGAATCTTGGCAGTATTGATTGCTTTTATAAGCTTTATTATTATCCTTTATTCTCTAAGCTATATTAAAAACCACCAGCTTAAATACTATACCCTCTTATTTCTATTAATCACTGGGATGCTAGGTATGGTTCTAACAGGTGATCTATTCAATCTTTATGTCTTTTTTGAGATCACCTCTATTATCTCCTACGTACTAGTAGCCTTTAACAAGAATGATACCTCCTTTGAGGCCAGCTTTAAATATATGATTATAGGGTCAATTAGTGGAATTTTAATCTTATTGGCTATTATCTTAATCTATCAAAGTACTGGAACATTAAATCTAGCCCAATTAGTTATCACAGCTAGAGTTATTCCTATACAGCTTAAGAAGGTAATTACAGTTTTAATTCTAATTGGCTTTGGGGCTAAATTTGCTGTAGTACCTTTACATACTTGGCTACCTGATGCTCACTCAACTGCTCCATCTCCAATCAGTGCTTTATTATCTGGAGTTGTAATTAAAGTATTCTTATATGCTCTACTTCGAGTCTTATTTATTCTCTTTAAAGTGGACGAACTATTGGCATTAGACTTTAATAACCTTTTTCTTTATAGTGGAGTAATTACTCTCTTTACAGGGCATCTTTTAGCTTATAGGCAGGATAAGTTAAAAAGGTTATTGGCATATTCAAGTATTGCCCAAATTGGTTATATACTGATTGGAATTGGGCTGTTCAATGAAAGAGGTCTAGAAGGGGCTATCTATCATGTTATCAATCATGCTGTGGTCAAAGGGGTTTTATTTATGACTGCTGGTATCTTTATCCTTAAAACTAAGAAGAAGAATATTGGTGATTTAAAGGGAGTTGGCTATCAGCTACCCCTTAGTAGCTTTATCTTTACCGTCTCTGCTTTAAATATAGTGGGGCTACCGCCCTTCAATTCCTTTATCAGTAAATGGCTCTTACTCCATGCTGCTTTAAAGGCTGGCTTTATCATACCTGCTAGCTCTATCTTGCTTGGTAGTCTAATCTCTTTAAGTTATTATTTGAGAATAATTATTTTATTATATAGTAAAGTAAAAGAGGAGTTAACTTCTATAAAAATTTCTTATCAACTCCAGTTAGCACCACTGCTTTTATCACTCTTTTATCTTCCGTTAGCTCTGTTTCCAAACTTTTTGTTATTGTTGATAAAAAAAGCTCCCTTATTTTTATTAAAAACCATTAATTATTATAATATCTTATTAGGAGGAAAAGAATGGATAGGGTTATTTGGCTAATTATCTTGCCATTATTAACTGCTTTTAGCTTAGGATTGATCAAAGTATACTTTAAAAGATATTTTAATCACATTATAATCATCAGCTCTACAGCTCATATCATTTTAGCCTTTGTAGTTGCTAATCAAGCCATCAAGGAACCTATAGTTTATAATCTCGGTAACTGGAGTCCCTTATTAGGTATTACTTTGGTGATAGATTCATTTTCAGCTTTATTTCTCTTAGCAATTGTAACTTTAGCTTATCTAGTAACTATTTATGCTATCAAATTTATTAAAAGAGACAAGCCAAAATATCACACACTCTTTTTACTATTATTAACTGGAGCTATAGGAATAGTTATCACAGGAGATTTATTCAATCTATATGTCTTCTTTGAAGTAGTCTCTATTAGTTCCTATGCTCTAGCAGCCCTCAATAAAGATAAAGAGAGCTTTGAAGGGGCCTTTAAATACTTAATCTTAGGTTCAATCAGTGGCATTTTAATCTTATTAGCTATTATCTTAATCTATCAAAGTACTGGGACATTAAATCTTGCCCAAGCTGCTGTTAAATTTAAAGAGGTACCAAGGAATTTAAAGGTTACAATCTTAAGCTTTTATTTAATTGGTTTTGCCAGTAAATTTGCTTTAGTTCCTTTACACAGTTATCTGGCAGATGTCTATAGCAAAGCTTCTGTTACCTTTACTGCTTTATCATCAGGGCTTGTGCTTAAGACCTCTTTATATGCTTTAATCCGAATTGTTTACATCCTATTTGGTGTAGAATTTATTATAGACAGTGGCTTACAAGATATCTTGATTTATTGGGGAACATTAACCTTTATGGTTGCCCATCTATTAGCCTATCAGCAAAATAGTCTTCGACGATTATTGGGATATTCTAGTATTGCACATATGGGCTATATTATTATTGCCTTTGCTTTAGCAAATAAAGGAGCAATTATAGCAGGAAGCTATCATCTGACTAATCATATAATAATGAAGGGGGCATTATTCTTAGCTACTGGTATCTTTATTTATAATCTTAAAGATGACCAGATATCTAAACTTAAAGGGATAGGACGCACTCTACCCTACTCATCTTTAATCTTTACTATAGCAGCTTTAGCTATTATTGGTCTACCTCCTTTTAATGGCTTTGTGAGTAAGTGGTTGATTATTAAACAAGTGCTAGAAGCTAACTACTCTATACCTGCCTTTTTAATCTTGATTGGCAGTCTATTATCATTAATTTATTATCTCAGGGTAATTAAAGAGTTATACTCTAAATCTAATGATGAAAAGAGTCAATTTAAAGAGCCTCTAATGTTAAAATTACCAACTTTAATTTTAGGGCTATTCTGTTTATTACTAAGCCTATTACCTAGTCTTGCTCCTAAGTTACTATCATCATTGCCAGACTTTTTAATCAATAGAAATAACTATATCAATCTTTTACTAAGGAGGTGAAGTAAACATGAATCCTGGAATCATCTATCTTCTTGGTGCAGGATTATTATTCTTCACTAAGGAAAAATCAAGAGAGTTTATTGCTATAGTTCTCTCTCTACTAGCCATAGCACTAATTTATAATCTATCTGAAAATCAGAGCTTAATCATCCCCTTTTTAGACTTTAATTTAATCTTATTAAAGGTCGATCAGATTAGCAAACTAATTGGATTAGCCTTTGCCTTCTTTGGACTATGTAGTATGATTTATGCTAGTAAATTAGCTGATAGAAAGTATTACACCTTATCCCAACTATATATCGGTAGCTCAATAGCAATTTTATTTGTAGGAGATTTCTTCTCCTTTTATGTCTGTTGGGAGCTGATGACTATCAGTTCTTACTTTTTAATCTTCAATAATGAAAAGCACATCACTAAACAGACTAGCTATTATTACTTTATCATGCAGATGGTGGGGGCAGTTAGCCTCTTATGGGGAATCTTATTACAGTATACTCAAACAGGTAGTTTAGAGTTGACAAGTATAGAGTATGGTTTACCCTTCTTTTTATTAGCGGTAGGAATTAAATTGGCCTTTATCGGTTTACACACCTGGTTACCTCAAAATTATAGCAATGTTCCCTTTCATATCAGTGTGCTCTTGTCAGCCTATACCACCAAGGTAGGGGTCTATGCCTTATATAGGCTTTTAAGTGGAACTAAGCTTTTAGGATATGCAGGTATCATTACTGCTATATTGGGTGTGTTTTTTGCCTTAAGACAGACACAGGTACGAAAGCTCTTATCCTACCATATTATCAGCCAAATTGGTTATATGATTACTGCAATTAGTGTGGGAACAGCTTTGGGAGCAAATGGAGGGGTTATCCATCTAATTAATAATGTTCTTTATAAAGGGCTCTTATTTATGGTAATTGGAGTGATAATCTACAGGACTGGCAAAGAAGACCTTGTAGAATTGGGTGGTTTAGCTAAAAAGCTTCCTCTACTAACCTGTTATGCTATTATCGCAGCTCTATCGATTGCTGGAGTTCCCTTCCTCAGTGGTCATGTTAGTAAATTAATCATTAAAAAAGCTGTCCATAACCCGATTTTAAGCTGGGGTCTATATTTAGCAGGAATAGGTACTGCTCTTTCCTTTTTAAAGGTAATTTACTTTACTTTCTTTAGAAAGCTAGATAAAGAGGTTGAACTCAATGAAAAATCAGATAAAGCTATGATCTTTGCTATGGGCTTAATTACTTCTCTAATACTATTGATTGGTTTAAAGCCTAATCTCTTAACAGACTTCTTAGCTTTAGACATTGATATTCATTACTTCTCCCTAAAGTATATCTGGAAAGGAATAGAACCAATTATCATAGCTATCATCATCTTTAAGGTAGCCCATGATCTTATCACACCTCATGACCATAAGGCTATTATTCCAGATTACTATCTTCTTTTAGAAAAGGGGGTCAACTACTTAAGTCAAACCTTAAGTAATCTTCATAATGGTGATTTAAGTAGATATCTTCTGTGGCTAATCAGCACCTTGCTAATTCTATGGATTGGGTTATTATCAGCTTAATAGTACAAAATATCAACTTTTATCTTAATATTTATTTAAGGGTGCCAGATAGCACCCTTATTTTAGTATACAACTTTAGAATGAAACAATAGAAAGATAGTGTGACACTTTGTGTCGAGTGTGAGCTATGAGTGTGTGTGAAACTTCTTTTTATTGGGGTTTACTCACACTCACACACCCACTCACGCTAATTTTAAAAGTATCGCAATATCCCCATTAAGTTTCATTTTAAATCCACATACCTATAGAAACTCTGATATAGACTCACTGAGATCAATCTCTAATTTTTCTATATTGGTATCTTTTTGATATTAATTACTATTATTAAAAGGGGTTTATTTATTAATGTCGAAATAAGTAGTTATCAGGTTAAACTTAACACGTTATGTCAAGGAGGAATAGCCTATGAATATAGTAAATGATAATTTTTCTTCAAATAAAAATTTATTCAAGATATTAATTGGCCTTCTTCTAGCATTTATAATCAGTAGCAAAAACTATCTATTATTTCATACGATTGTAGAAGGATGGGCAGTAGTAATTTCAGCTATTATATATATCATAGCTGTTAGAACCTACAAACACTCTCAGAACAATTATCTATTATTTTTGGGAATATCCTATCTATTTGTAGGGACACTAGATTTTTTTCATCTTATAACTTATAAGGGAATTATGATTTTTAATAATCTAACCCCTAATCACCCTACCCAATTATGGATAGCTGGCCGTTATCTTGAAGCTTTCTCCTTGGCTATTGCACCTTGCTTTATTCACAGAAAATTTTCAAGGTTAGGTATTGCTGCAGTCTATTCTTTACTTACATCTTTTTTTATAATAAGTATTATCTGGCTAGAAAATTTTCCTAACTGCTTTATCGAAGGAGAAGGTCTAACGACCTTTAAAATAATTAGTGAATATATTATCTCTATAATACTAATAGCTGGTATCTATAATTTCCATATAAACAAACAGAATATTTGTTCTTCAATGTATAAGTTACTCTTATTCTCTATGGTCTTTACAATCTTATCAGAGCTGAGCTTTACTTTATATAATGATGTTTATGGAATTATGAACTTTATCGGTCATATCTTTAAACTCATCTCTTATTCTCTAATCTTCCATGAAATTGCTATTAAAGGTATAGAACACCCCTATGATAGAATCTATTCTAAGTTAAAGAAATCAGCACATACTGATTCACTTACTGGTCTTTATAATCGCAAAAGCTTTATAGAGAAATTAGAAAAAATATATACTAGAGATAAATCTTCACCTTTAGCTATCTTAATGCTAGATCTAGACAACTTCAAAATAATAAATGACAAATATGGTCACCAGACAGGTGATAGAGTATTACAAGAATTTGCCCAATTACTAGAAGAGAATATACGAAAATCTGATATAGCTTGCCGTTTAGGAGGCGATGAGTTCACAGTAATTTTAAGAGCTACTGAAGGAGAAACAGCACAGATAATCAAAAGGATTAGAAACTCTCTTAAAAAATGGAAGCAAAAAGACTCAACTCTTAAGCACCTAGATGTAAGTATCGGATCAGCCCGATTAAAGGATGGATATAGTATAGATGATTTGATTAAAGAAGCCGATAATAATATGTATGAGGAGAAAGAGAATAAAGATTATAACTATAGATAGTGATCAGTATCACACAGTGACTAGTAGGTAGTAAAGAGAGAAAGGTCTATTATCTATTTCTCACTGATTATTAGAATTTATTAATCCTCATTATAAATTTATGACTTTAAATCTGTCTTTATAGAGAGAGAATGTGACACTTCGTGTCGAGTGTGAGTGTGTGTGAAGTGCCTTTCTATTGAATTTCACTCACACTCACACACCAACTTACACTTATAAAAAGTGGGGCACTATCCCCATTAAGCTTAATTTTAAATTTACACATCATAGATTGATTCGATTATAAGATAAGCAAATATCCTATAATTGATTATGTATAATTTTGTTCTTTATTTCTAATAATAATTATTGTAAAATAAAAATTAGAAAAAAAGGAGCAATTACTTATGACTACAGCAATGCAAACACATATGGACAGATATCAAAAATGTATTGACATCTGTAACAAATGTATGACTGAATGTGAGTTCTGCTTAGATGCTTGTATGCATGAACCAGATGTAGATGCTAGAGTTGAGTGTATGAGCCTATTGTTAGATTGTATCGGAATCTGTGCTATGTCTGCTAAGTACATGGCAGGTAATAGTAAATATGCTAGCCAAGTCTGTGGATTATGTGCAGAAATCTGTGATGCTTGTGCTGATGAATGTGATAAATTTAAAGATAATCATTGCCAAGCTTGTGCAGATATCTGTCGCCAATGTGCTACAGAGTGTCGTGCTATGGCAACTGCATAAAGAAAAAGATATAGAGGGATATCCCTCTATATCTTTTTCTAATCTAATTTCTCTTAAATTTCAGTATCTTTACTCATTACCTGTCATTCTTCACTTCTCTAACAATTCACCTATTTTAGCCATAATTACTTCTCCAGCAGCTCTCATCTCTGATTTCTCTAACTTTCGTTCATAGAATTCATCTAAGGTAAAGGGCTTACCTATATTAATTTCTAAATCTTCTTTAAAGGGATGTTGAGTTCCTTTTAACCCTACAGGCACAATAGGTGCTTTAGATTTAACTGCTAGCATCACTGCTCCTAGCTTTGCTTTTCTTAGTTTACCAGTCTTACTTCTAGTACCTTCAGGAAATAAACCTAATACTTGACCATCTTTTAATAACTTTAGAGCTGTCTTAATCGCTCCCATATCTGCAGCCCCTCTTTTAACAGGAAAGGAACCTACAGCCCTCATATATGCATTTTTAATAAATCCATCAAAAAGCTCCTCTTTAGCCATAAAATGTACATGTCTATTTAAAGAGCAGCCTAAGATTGGTGGGTCAAAGTTACTTTGATGGTTTGCTACTACTATTAGCCCACCGTCTTTGGGAATATTCTCTAACCCCTTAATCTTCCAACCTGCTCCATAGCCAAATAATCCTCTTAAAGCTACACAAGTTGCTTTATATGTAAAGCCCATATTATACCTCCTGACAGATATTTAATATCTCCTCAACTACTTGTCCAATATCTAACTTCGTTGTATCGACATAAATAGCATCTTCTGCCTCAGTCAAAGGAGCTACTTCTCGATTCTTATCTATATTATCACGGCGGATAATCTCAGCCTCAATCTGTTCTAAATTAACGTCCTCACCTTTCTCTATCAATTCATCATAACGCCTTTGAGCCCTCTCTTCAACAGAAGCAGTTAAGAATATCTTAATATCAGCATCAGGTAATACCACTGTACCAATATCCCTTCCATCCATTACTACCCCACCAGATTGAGCCATCTCTCTTTGTAGTTTTACCATCTCTTCCCTTACCTTTGCTACCTTAGCAACTACAGAGACATTATTGCTAACCTTATTATCTCTAATCTCTGCTGTTACATCTTCCCCATCAAGGATTACTAAATTATTCTCCCCTTCTTTAACCAACTTGATATCTGTACTCCCCGCTAAATCTCCTAGTTCTTTCTCATCTTCTAAATTATAATTTTTACTCAAAGCTTTTAAAGTTAATGCCCGATACATAGCACCTGTATCAATATAGATATAGCCTAACCTTTCTGCTATAATCTTAGCCACTGTACTCTTACCTGCTCCTGCTGGTCCATCAATTGCTATAACTAAATCTTTTTCTAAATTCATAAACTATCATTCCCTTTCCAACTCTTAATTTCTAGCTTTAGCTAACTCTATTTGAGAAAGATAATATTTATCCTTTAATAATTACTATCGCTTCCCTTTATCTATAAGCAATTATAGCCTAATAGTACTTTTATTACAATTAAAAACACTATTTTTATTATACTAAAATTTAAAACTAAAAGCAAAATCCCCTCAGTGTTTTTAGTGACTTTAGGAGAATCTAACAGAAATTATCAAGCCAATAATTAGGTGAAAGATAAATAGATAATACCACTTTTTATATTATCCAATTCTATGAGAGCATAAACAGATAAAATAAGGCTAGCTTAATTATAAGCATATTATAGTGTAGTGGTGAAATTGAGACAATAGAATGAAAAAGCGACACTTTTGAGTTGATAGTTGATAGTGTATAGTGGATAGTTAAAGGACTAAAAACCTATATTTAAATGGTTTTGAACTTAACTATCAACTGTCAACTATCAACTATACACTGAAGTAAAAAAGTGTCGCAATATACCCATAAAAAGTTACTACTCTAGATAACAGTTACCAAAATACCTTCCCTTAATTAAGAATAAAGTGGCTTAAGCCACTTTATTCTATAAAAAATCTTTTAGCTTCTTACTTCTAGTAGGATGTCTCATTCTTTTTAAGGCTCTCTTCTCTATCTGTCTAATTCTTTCACGAGATAAGTTATAATCTTGACCAATTTCATTTAGGGTTCTAGCCCTGCCATCTAACAGCCCAAACCTCAACTCTAAAATCCTCTTCTCTCTTTTTGGTATTGTATCTAATATTTCATCTAATTCTTCTCTTAGTAACATATCATAAGTAATTTGATCTGGAGTAGGCATCGTTGAATCTTCAATTACATCTCCTAAAAAGAAGTCATCTTCCTCACCAACAGGACTATCTAAAGAAGCAGGTTCTTGTAATAACTCTTTAATTAACCTCACCTTCTCTTCAGATATATTCATCTCTTTTGCAACCTCTTTTACACTAGGGTCTCTTTCTAACTCTCCTGATAATATATTTATTGTTTTTAAATAACTATTCATCACTTCCCAAACATGGGCAGGAATTCTGATAGTCCTAGCTTTATCAGCTAAGGCTCGGTTAATTCTCTGTCTAATCCACCAGGTAGCATAAGTACTGAATCGATATCCCTTTTGATGGTCAAATTTCTTAATAGCTTGCATTAAGCCTAAATTACCTTCCTGAATTAAATCTAAAAAATCAAGCCCTTGACCTAAATACTTTTTAGCAATACTTACAACTAATCTTAAATTAGATTTAATTAAAATCTTTTTAGCCTCTTCATCACCTTCAGATATCCTTTTAGCAAGCATCTGCTCCTCTTCTGCTGATAACAACTCATGGGCTGACTGCTTTAAATATAATTTAATTCCATCATATAATAGTGATTCCAAATCCTCCCCCTCCTTCAATAAAACCTTTTATTTTAAAATTATCTTTCAAGATCGAATCCTATTTTATTATTCAACCAGAATTAAATGGATGTATAAGTAAATTGATACAGTGATAAAAGGTTCTGATTTATATCTATTCTTAATTACTTAAAAACTTTCCTTATAGTAATTATTTCTAAACAAAAAAATTTTTCCCTTTATTTTTATACTTTTTCTATGGTATAATTAATAGTTCTAAAAGCACCAATACCAATATAATAAATATTAAAAACTTAGACTAAAATAAGAAAAGGGATACCATAAAGGTATCCCTAATAATATAATATTAAATTATTGAACAAGTAAGAACCTTCCTGATAAACCAGCTACATTTATATAGTAGGTTCCAGAATTATTAATTACATCACCAGATAATAAATCTACTAGCTTATTTCCTCCAATTTGACTAGAAGAGATAGAAATAGTTGTTGCTTGAGTTCCTGTATTTAAAACATAAACTACCTTTTCACCACTAGCTAAATCAATCTTAAGATCTGCATACTGAGTTTGATTAGCCACTAAATTTGTTCTATCACCATTCCACAATGCAGGATGCTCTGCTCTCATATTCATTAATTGTGTAATATAATTCTTCAAATCACTTTCCTGAGTTGTAAACCCTGAAATCTTACCATTATCTCTAGAGACATGATCATCATAAAGACCAAGGTCTCCTTCATGAACAAAGCCTTCAACCTCTCGACCAATTTCATCACCATAATAAATTGTAATTGGCCCTGTATATGCTGCCATAAAGCTATAAGCTGCTTTATATCGTTTCCAGTAATCGCTATTCTCTTTACCATATCCTAAGTTTGGAGCTCTTTGAATCAAGTCACCAAATCTAACTAAATCATGATTAGTTAACATTAAATTTGGATGTGCATAACTTGGATAGATATCATGGGTTGCAAGTCCCTGATTTAATACTGAAGCTGGCTGACCATAAGCACCACTCTGATCTGTATGCTCTTGAGTAGCCAATACTTGAACTAAGCTGTAACGCATTGGGAAATCAAAGCAAGATTCTAGACCATCTTGACTATATCCTTTTTGATTAATTTCATTCTGCCCTTTCCAAATCTCTCCAACCATATAACCTAAAGTTCCCCATTTCTCTCCACTATCTTTACGTGCTTGAGCTGCACTTTCTACTGCTGCCTTGATTTCATGCCAATAATTGTGTCCATTTTGATACAATTGATAAGCTTGGTCTAATCTCCATCCATCAATTCCATACTCTTTAATCCAATATTTTGCCACATTCTTAAAGTATTCTAAACTTCCTGGATAAACAGTCTCTGCACCATACCATTGGGCTACACCATCTACTACTCCATTGATTGGATTAGCACCATGATGACCAAAGACTCCATCTAAGAAGACATACATACCTAAGCTGTGTGCCTTATTAATTAAGTCTCTTAAATCTTGGTTCGTTCCAAAGTTAGGGTCAACATTGTAATAGTCATCAGCAAAATATCCTGTTGCTTGACCTCTAACATCACCACTTACAGAATTAAATACAGGTGTCATCCAAATTGCATTTGCTCCTAAGCTTTTAATATACTCTAAAGCATTAGTAATACCTTTTAAATCTCCATTATGATTACTAGGACCATAACCAGCACCATAATTTCGACTACTATCTCCATCTTGGAAAGATTCTACCATAACTTGATAGATTCTCAAATTATCAACATCAGCAGTTGTTACATTATTTGAGCCACCTGGCTTAGTATCATACCATGTTCCATCTTTATACCACCATTCTCCTGTAGAACGGGATAAATTAGCACTTTGCCCCCCTGTACTTGGGATGAAGATAATATTTAAAGAACTATAACCTTCAAAACTTGCTACATACCAACTATCTCCCTCTGATGCCATTGTTGAACCTGGCCATGCACCTGATGGAGTTGTTGTACCTGTCCAGGTATAGATACTTGGTGTTCCATTTATATCCTTGTAATGTACTGTTATTTCTGAAGCTACCTGAGGATTATGGTCATACCATGTTCCATCCTTATACCACCATTCTCCTTGGCTACGGGATAGGTTTGCACTTTGACCTCCAGTACTTGGAATGAAGATAATATTTAAAGAACTATAACCTTCAAAACTTGCTACATACCAACTATCTCCCTCTGATGCCATTGCTGAACCTGGCCATGCACCTGATGGGGTCGTTGTACCTATCCAGGTATAGATACTTGGTGTTCCATTCATATCCTTGTAATGTACTTTTACTCCATTAAAATCTGCTGCTTCTGTAGGCAGAGCAACAAAAACTAACATAAGTAAAGCAAGTGTCGCTAATAAGACTACTCTTCTACTCTTAAATTCTCTCATCATTTGAATTCCACCTTTTTAATTAATTATTTGCAATCGATTAAGATTGCCTTCTAGGTTAAATTTATTTATCTAACTAATAACCAAGGCTAACAATTCAACTCATCTAAACAATCTTACTTAGACCTAATAGTACAGTCAACCTTTCAAATTCAAAGTTCTATAGAGCTATACCCTTAACCCCCCCTTTATATTAGGATAGAATAGCTAGTTTATCCTCACCTCCTTATAAGAGTTACCACTTAGATTATCTTTGTATTCCCTCTTTCATATATAAATTTTAATATAATCTGATGCTATAAGTTCAAATTTGTATAATTAGTCGACAAATCTTCAGTTAGAAGTATATTTATAATTCTAGCTTTAAAATGTAAGAATAGAAGAAAAAGTTAATCAATAATAACCCTTTCTTCTATTTTTCCATTAATTACTTGACAAACACCGTTACAGCGGTTCCTTCTGCAGTATTACTTTGATCAATTGGGTTAGCACCAGTTATATCAAAGACTTTTCTCCAACCTTGAGCTTCAGAAATTGTAATATTGTTTGCAGGGTTGAATACAACTATTAATTCTTTTCCATTAGATAAGTTATTATCATCATCAATATATGATACTACAGCTCCATTATCCCAAGTATAAGTATCAACCCTATTATTGATTTCATCCCAAGTAGTCAATCTTAATCCAGGATGCTTCTTTCTCAATTTAATTAAGTCTTTATAGTAATTAAATACATCTGCATTCTCTGCCTTCAAGTTCCACTTATAAGAGTTATATTTATCTGGAGCATTATAGCTATTATGAGCATATGTCCAATCCCCATCGGCTACTTTCGTTCTTAGCATCTCATCTCCACCATGAATAAATGGAATACCTTGAGAGGTCAATATGATTCCCATTCCAAATTTATCAATTCTTCTAGCACGTCCCACATCCTTAATACCAACATGTAATATCTTATCCCACAAATCATAATTATCATGAGCAGAGATATAGTTGATAGATTGCTCTGGGTCATATGCAAACATAGAATCCCAATTATCTGGGAGTGGATTAGTAGATTTCACTGCCATAATAGAGCCTCTTGCACCAACAGCTATAGCATCTCTCCAAGATGGAAGATTATTGAACATATATCCTGTACCAGTTCCATCATTATCACCTTTGATGTTCTCTCTGTATTTACCATTAAATACTCCAACATGAGCATAAGCAACTGTTGGCATTTTACCCATTCTAACCTTTAAATATTCCTCTGGGTCAGCCCAATAACCATTCCATGGTTCTCCATACATTAAGATATTTCTATCTGGAAATACTTGATTATTCAAACGGTCTCCCCATTTTCCATACTCTTTATAATGAAAGATTCCTACAAGGTCAAACCTAAATCCATCTATATTGTACTCTCTAGCCCAATACTCTAAAGAATCCTGAATCATCCTACTTACCATAGGAATCCCTGTATTTATAGCATTTCCACAGCCAGAATCATTGTTACCTGTATAATACTGATTAGTAATATTCTCAAACATCTTATTACTATAAGTGTGATTATATACAACATCCATTATTACTCTAATTCCAGCTTTATGGAACTCATTAATCATTGTCTTAAGCTCTTTAATTCTACCAACATAATCATATGGATCCATAGCATACTGCTCTTCTGGAACATTATAGTTTACAGGATCATAACCCCAATTATACATTCCAGTTGCAAAGTCATAAAATGGCATTATCTGAACATGAGTTACACCTAGCTCTTTTAAGTGATCTATGCCAGTTGATACACCTTGATAAGTGGTTCCAGACTCTACCATTCCCATAAACTTACCTTTCTTATCTGGGGATACTCCTGAAGTATCATCTATTGTAAAATCTCTTACATGAACTTCATAGATTACTGCATCTTCTCTGTTAACAAGAGTAGGTCTTGCTGCCCATCCTCCATCTGGTTCAGTCTGAGCTAAATCTATAACAACATTAGTATTTGTCCCTGGTACTACCATTACCCCATAAGGATCTCTTACACCAATTCCATTAATCTTAAACTGATATTCTTTTAAATGTAGATTTCCTGAAATAGTCACTCCATAAATATCCGTATATCCATCAAAATCTGGAATTCTTTGACATGTATACTCTATTCCATCTACTACAACCTTGACGTTACTAGAGTCTGGTGACCAGATTCTAAAATCAGTTTCAGTTGGAGAATATACTGCTCCCAATTTCATAGGATGGTTTTTAACTACAGTATTTCCAGCTTGAGTTGTAACATCTACACTGTTACTTGCATATGATACATTTATTGCTCCGTCATATGCCTTTACTGTATAAGTATAAGTTGTTTCGGGTGTTAATCCACTATCTGTATAGGTAGTATTAGCTGCTGTACCTACCTTAATACCATTTCTATATACTTCGTATCCTACAACACCTATATTATCTGTTGATGCTGTCCAGCTTAATGATACTGAAGAAGAAGTGATTGAATTAACTACTAACTTAGTCGGTGCAGTTGGTGCTTGATAATCTGATACTGGTGCTCCAATAGTAATTGTCCCTTCATCATAAGTCGATACACCTTGATCAAAGAAATAATTCAATCCTCCATTACTATCCCAATTCCCATTTCCATCATTAAAGCATACTTCCGCTCTAGTTGCACTTTCTAAATTAAGAATAGCTACACTATATCCTGCATATTGAGAATCTTCCATTGCTTCACCTGGTGCTGTAGTCCAAGTTCCACCTTCTGGTCGATAATAAATATATGGTGTTGCATATCCTCTCTTATAGTAGATCGTAGCTGTGTTAATTTGAGGTGTTCCAGCAGTTATATTTCCGGAATCATAAGTCGATTCTCCTTGAGAGAAGAAATAGTTTGCTCCTCCATTACTATCCCAGCTACCAGTTCCATCATTAAAACATACCTCTACTCTAGTTGCATTCCCTAAATCAAGAGTAGCTACACTATATCCTGGATATTCCGAATCCTTCATTACTATCCCTGGTGCTGCAGTCCAAGACCCACCCTCTGGTCTATAATGAATATACGGTGCTGCATACCCTCTTTTATAATAGATTGTTGCTGTATTTGCTGCTGATACATTATCTGTATATATCATCAAAGTTGTTAGAAATATCATAAGTGATAATAATAAAAGAAATTTTCTCTTACCCCAAATCAAATCCATAATATTCCCCCTCTTTCAAATAAATAATATTTTCAAGGTCAATACCAAGGGTATCAACCTTGAGAATATTAAAATTTAATCTTTAAAATATCTTAATTTAAATATGGTCCATAGTCTGCAACTTTAGCAGAACCATTTAAAACATACACTCTTAAATTACCTTTACCAGAACAATTTGCAGTCAAAGTATTATTTGTTACATTGATAGTATCTCCTGTTACTGCATCTACATAGGTTCCATTAGGAATATTATAGAAGGTAGCTGTTCCAGAAACAGTTACTAAGGCAAAACTATCAACCTTGTCATCAGTATATCTTCTCTTAAAAGCTAGATAATTACCAGAGATATCTGCTGTTGAATACTGACCTTTTTGTAATGCTGGTACAGCTCTTCTAATTAGATTTAGACTTCTGATATGTTGAGCCAATGGATAATTCAATGTATCAGCTATTGCACCTGTAGCATTAGAATATTCTCCAAAGTCACTTACATTTATACTCCCCTCAATGCGGCCTCCAAAATAGGCTCTTCCAGTTTCAGCTAATGGGGCATTTGGTCCTACATCGATTGGCATACCTTTTTGGAACTCTACTTCACTTCCATAATAGATAGTTGGAATTCCACGGAAAGTAAAGATTAAAGATAAATTCTCTGCCCAAGTCTCTTGACTGCCAGCAAATCTTTCATTCTCTGGAGCTCCATCTGGAGCATAATCATGAGAATCTACATAAGTTACATTCCAAGTAGCGTCATTGTAATACTTATCTCCACTTAAAGCAACACCAAAGGCATCATAAGCATTATTGAAGTTCCAATGCATTGGAAAATCAATTACATCTAAACCAGAACGCATAGACCAATCAGGCTGATGATATGAATTTCCATCTAAGAAAGCATTATTAGAAGTTGGCTCATTGTTTACAGAACTATTATCTGCCCAATGCTGCTCTACAGAAGCTTTGTTAGTCAGTCTATCTCCCCATGAATAATCCTTTGATTCTTTCCATGTATAGAAAGGAACTGAGATAGCTGGAATACCACTATTCCAGATTTGGCGATAACGCGCTGCCACTTCACCAAACATAAAGAATTTATCTCCGCCTCTTTCTTTAAAGGCTGGATTGAAGTACTTGTTGAAGGTTAATCTACTGATATGCTTAACAGTATCGATACGGAAAGCATCTACTCCCATATCAATATAGTTATCATAAGCCTGTATTAAATAATTAGCTACATCAGGATTTTCTGTATTTAAATCAACACAATCTCCTGCTATCTGTCCCGTCTGTACTGTATATCCCTCCCACTGCAAGCTCTTTTCATGGTGATAGATATGTTCAGTATCTTGGTCATCCTCTTTCATCGCTGCAATTCTTGCCCCATATTGTTGCCCTGGAGTGATAGTGCTATAATCTCCACCCTCATAAGCTTGAGCAGCACTGTTTAATTTTAAATTAGCTGTTAAGTTATCTGGGTTGTCAAGACCGATATAGTTACCACTAGTATCCTCTTTAAACAATGGATATAAGTTCTCTTCTCCAAAGTTTCCTGAATGGTTAAGAACTATATCCTGAATTATCTTCATACCCTTAGCATGAACTGCATCAATTAAGTCTTGATAATTAAAGTCATCAGATTCATAACGTGGGTCTACCTCTTTAAAGTCTACTGCATGATAACCATGATAATCATAACCACTAGCATTCTTGACAACAGGAGTTATCCAAACTGCACTAAAGCCAAGAGCTTTAATATAATCTAACTTCTCTGCTAACCCTTTAAAATCTCCTCGCCATGCTGGGTCATTATTAGCAACATTTCCTGCCTTCTCACCATCCCAGCAATATTCATTATTACTTGGGTCACCATCATAGAAGCGAGTTGTCATTAAAAAGTAAATAGTCTCTTCTCTAAAGTCAACTTTATCTGGACCAGGTCCAATATAATATCTAAATCTTACTTCATTAGTATTTCCAGAAGCATCAACTGCCAGAGTGTTAATTGTTGTACTTACATTGATGTCGATTCTTTCTCCATAATATCTCTCACTCTCTATAGGTTGAGGCTGGCTACCATCAGTAGTGTAGTATAGTATTGGAGCTGGGTCTTCATTATCACTAACCTCAAAGGTTAGTGTTATAGGGTCAGGATATCTTTTTGCTTCCAAACTTGGAGTTGCTGTTGGAGGAGTTATATCACCTTGTTCAGCAGTAGTTCCACTTACAGCACTACTAGACTCTGATACGTTACCTGCAAGATCATAAGCTGTTACTGTATATCTATAAGCTGTCTTAGGGTTTAAGTTGCTATCTGTATAGGTAGTAGTTGTTGAAGTTGCCACCTTTATTCCATCTCTATATATTTCATAACCTGTTACACCTACATTATCTGTTGCTGCTGTCCAGCTTAATGAAATCGAAGTAGCTGTAATAGTATCAACTGATAAATTAGTTGGAATACTTGGGGCAGTTGTATCTACTATAGGTAAACCAGCAGTGATTGTTCCTGAGTTAAAGGTCGAAATTCCTTGATTAAAGAAATAGTTAGAACCTCCATTACTATCCCAATTACCATTTCCATCATTAAAGCAGACCTCTGCTCTAGTTGAGCTTCCTAACTCAATTGTATAAACACTATATCCACCATATTCAGAATCTGACATCGCTA
>NZ_JBSQYM010000028.1:0-23893 GCF_055140805.1 Orenia sp. | reverse complement strand
CGTTGCTGAAAGTTATCTTTTAAGGTTTTTAGTTAAGAACTTAAAGGTATTAAATTATTAGGATATTTAAATTACATTCTAGAGTTGTTTATCTATATTAAGGAAGGGAATTTTTTAATGGAATTTAACCTTTAATTAGAACTATTAAATTTTGATAAAATATATCTAGGCAAATAAATAATTTTGTGGTATTATTATATTGCATTTGTTAAAGCCCAGATAATCAATTTCTGAAATTTGTGATTAGCAGATTTCTGGGGTTAACGAATGTCTTTTTTATTATGTATTTTTTTATGCTAATTTGATTGATAGAGTCATCTAACTTTAGAATCAAATTTCAATATGACGTTATATAAAGATAGTGAGACACTTCCGTGTCTTAGTTAACAGTGTACAGTTGACGGTTGACAGTTAAGTTCAAAAGCACTAAAACCCCTTAAAATATAAGGTTTTGTCTTTTTACTGTAAACTGTCCACTGTCAACCGTCAACTATGGATATAAAGTGTCTCAATCTACCCATTAAGTTTAATTGTAGATTTTCTTAGCTATATTAGGTGCTTAGTTAACTTATATAATCTCTAGTTATTTGGCTTTGAGTATAAATATTATAGCCCCTGAACAAGATAAAATGTATTCTGTGAGATTACAAAAAAGATTATTAGTTAAAAAGATGTCTATGGTTAAAGTAAAATGGTTTTAAATTGGCTGTAGAGAAAGGAGAAGATAAGTAGATAGGATGATAAGAGATCATAATAAAACACCACTGTTTGATGCATTAAAGGAACATCATCAGAATAATGTAATCCCCTTTGATGTTCCAGGCCATAAAAAAGGGGAAGGGTTACAGGAACTTGCTGATTATGTGGGCAAGAGAGTTTTAGAGATTGATGTTAACTCTATGAAGAGTCTAGATAATTTAAGTAATCCTATAGGAGTTATTAATGAGGCAGAAGAGTTGATGGCTGATGCCTATGGAGTAGACCATGCTTTCTTCTTAATCAATGGGACTACCTCTGGGGTACAAGCAATGATTATGAGTGTCTGTGGTCATGGAGATAAGATAATCTTACCACGAAATGTTCATAAATCTGCAATTAATGGTGTGATCTTAAGTGGGGCGACACCGGTATATCTGACTCCAGAGATCAATTGGGAGTTGGGAATCTCTACAGGAGTATCTTTAGAGGAGGTTAAAAGTACAATAAAAGAGCATCCTGATGCTAAAGCAATCTTTTTAATCAACCCAACCTATTATGGGACTACCTCGGATATTGAAGGGATAATTAATCATGCCCATCGACATGGGATGGCAGTATTATTAGATGAAGCCCATGGTGCCCATTTTGGATTTCATCCTGAACTACCTTCAAGTGGGATGAATTTTGGTGGAGATATGGCAGCAGTCAGCCTACATAAGACGGGTGGTTCTTTAACTCAAAGCTCTGTATTATTATTAAATGAGGGAACGATAGATAAAAATATGGTAAAGATAATATTAAATATGACTCAAAGTACAAGTGCCTCTTATCTGTTGATGTCAAGTCTAGATATTGCTAGAAAGAACCTTGTGCTAAAGGGTGAAGAGATATTCTCTAATCTTTTAAAGCTAGTGAGAAGAGCAAGAACAGAGATTAACAAGATTGCTGGAATCTATGCTTTTTCCAAGGAGTTAATAGGAAGTAATGGTATCTATGGCTTTGATGAAACCAAGCTTAGTATCAACGTATGTCAGTTGGGAATGACTGGTTTTCAAGTCTATGACCTTCTTCGTGATAATTATAATATACAGATGGAGCTTGCCGATGTTCATAATATATTAGGGATTGTCAGTGTAGGTGATACTGAAGAGTATTTAGATAAACTAATAGATGCTTTAAAGGATATAAGTCAGAAACATAGTAGGGATAAGAAGGTTCAATATAAAGATTATATTTTAAAGAGGCCTCAAGTTGTGCTTTCTCCACGAGAGGCATTCTATGCTAAGACAGAGTCAATAGCTTTAAAGAATGCTGAAGGTGAGGTTAGTGGAGAGTCGATTATGGTCTATCCACCTGGAATACCAATAGTTACTCCTGGTGAAAGAATAACTAAGGAGATCATAGAGTATATTGAATTTTTGAAGGCTGAAGAGGGGATACTTACTGGTACAGCTGATCCTTATGCCGATAAGATCAAGGTCTTAATGGTAAATTTACTAGCCACAGGTTTCAACCTGTGGTGATAATGACATGTTACACTACGGGTTAAAACCCGTAGCTAAAACTTAAAGTGTCGCAATACATCCATTAAGTTTCATTTTGAATTTACATACCTATAGTTTAAGCTTAAGTAGGTTCAAAACTAAGACTTAAACTTAGACTTATACTAAAAATTAGGGGTGATTTATATGCAGTTACAACAATTAGGAAGACATATTCTAGTGGAGTTTTATAATTGTAATAGTGAGGTTTTAAAGAGTCATAAGAAGATAGAAGAGTATATGAAGCAGGCTGCAATAGAGGCAAAAGCCACTATTGTACAGAGTGTCTTTCATCATTTTAACCCTTGGGGAGTCAGTGGAGCAGTTGTTATTTCTGAATCTCATTTAACAATTCATACTTGGCCAGAATATAATTATGCTGCTGTTGATTTATTTACTTGTGGTGGTGAGGTAAATCCTTGGAATGCCTTTGATTACTTAGCAGAAAAATTAGGTGCTGAGAAGACAGAGACCACAGAGGTAGCAAGAGGAATGTTCGATAAGATAAAAAGAGAGGCCAGTGAGGAGATGGATTTAAATAACTTCTCACATAAGATAGTAGATTAGCAGTAATGAGTAATAAGTGAAGAGTAAAGAGTAAGAATAAAAATAAAGAGTTATGAAAGCCAGTATTAAAAATAAAGTTGATAAATGTGGAGGTAAGGCAATGGAGTTATGGTATACAGAAGAGCATACTAAGAATGTTAGGTTTGGAATCAAGGTAAAAAAGTATCTCTATACTGGGCAGAGTGATTTTCAAAGAATCGATGTCTTTGAAAGTTATGAATTTGGTAGAGTGCTAACCTTAGATGGATTGATGATGGTAAATGAGAAGGATGAGTTTATCTATCATGACATGATTACCCATGTTGCTATGGCAACCAATCCAGAGATTAAGAAGGTCTTGGTCATTGGTGGTGGAGATGGTGGAACTGTTAGGGAGATAAGCAGATATTCAGCTGTAGAGCAGATTGATATGGTTGAGATCGATGAATTAGTAGTTAAGTCTGCAATAGAGTATCTACAATTTACAGCCTCTAAATTAGATGATGGGAGAGTAAATCTCTATTTTGAAGATGGTGTTAAATTTGTTGAAACTAAAGAGAAGGTATATGATCTAATTATAGTAGATTCAACAGATCCAATCGGTCCAGGAGAAGGGCTATTTACGACTGAATTTTATCAAAATTGTTATAATGCTTTGACTGATAAAGGAATTTTGGTCAATCAAAATGAAAGTCCTTATTATGACCAGAATGCTAAAGAGTTGGTTAGAGCTAATAAGAAGATTAAGAGTATCTTCCCTATCTCTGAAGTCTACCAGTACCATATGCCAACATATCCATCAGGTCATTGGTTATTTGGTTTTGCTTCAAAAGAGCTACATCCAGTTAAAAATTTTGAGGCTAAGAGATGGAACTCTTTAGGTTTAAAGACTAAATATTATAATACAGATATTCATCTAGGAGCTTTTGCATTACCAAACTATGTAAAAGAGATGATAGAGAATGGCTAAACCTGAATTATTAACTACTTTTATTGGGTTAGATAAATCTTATGAAGATGCTGATGTGGTAGTTTTTGGTAGCCCCTTTGATGGGACTACATCCTTTAGACCAGGTACAAGGTTTGCTCCCCAAGCTATGAGAGTGGACTCTTATGGTTTAGAGACTTATAGTCCATATTTAGACCGGGATTTAGAGGAGTATAATATCTGTGATACTGGAGATTTAGAGTTTCCAGTTGGAAATACTCAAAAGGTCTTGGAGATTATAGAAGACTATGTTAGTCAAGTAGTCAAAGATGCTAAGAAACCGATGATGATTGGTGGAGAGCATCTAGTTAGTCTGCCAGCTATTAAGGCAGTTTATAAAGAGTATAATGATTTGATATTATTGCATTTTGATGCACACACAGATTTGAGAGAAGAATTTATGGGTGATAAGTTATCCCATGCTACAGTGATTAGAGGAGCTTGGGAGTTCTTAGGTGATAATAGAATCTATCAATTTGGTATCCGCTCTGGATTAAAAGAGGAGTTTGAATGGGCAAAATCCCATACTAGCTTAAGAAAGTTTGACTGTCAAGGTTTAAACAAAATAGTTACAGAGATTGGTGATAGACCAGTCTATATCACAATAGACCTTGATGTTTTAGACCCATCTATCTTTCCTGGTACAGGAACTCCTGAAGCTGGAGGAATAAGTTTTAAAGAGTTGATGGATGTTATCAAAGAGTTTACTAAGTTGAATATAGTTGCTGCTGATTT
Organism: Orenia sp.; assembly: GCF_055140805.1. Taxonomy (NCBI): domain Bacteria; kingdom Bacillati; phylum Bacillota; class Clostridia; order Halanaerobiales; family Halobacteroidaceae; genus Orenia; species Orenia sp. Next base: position 19,384 of record NZ_JBSQYM010000028.1, on the reverse strand, counting down.
AGTGGAGTTATCTCCCCATTATGATCACAGTGGTGCCTCTACAGCAGTAGCCTGCAAAGTTCTTCGAGAACTAATTTTGAGTATGGTAGAGTGATAATAGGATGGATGAGGACAGTAAAAATTCCATAAATTATGAATAAAGACACTTGAAAGCCGATAAGGTGAGTAGAGTGTTTTTATTATCTATTATGAAATAAAAAAGATAAAAATGAGAACGAAAATCAATTTCACGCATAAGATATATTGAAAAAAGTAAGATCAAAGGAAAAAACGTTAATTTGATGTTAAGTATTTTGCTTATAAGTAATTTTACCGAATCACATAACATAATATTAACATTGGATTAATAAAGAATATAAAGGAGGAGAGTATCTGTATGTGTGGAATTGCAGGATGGCTAAATTGGGAACGTGATTTACGAAAAGAGCAAGGTACTGCTGGGGTGATGGCTGATTGTCAGCACAGGCGTGGTCCTGATGAAAGAGGAGAGTGGAGTTCAGAGCATGTGGCTTTAGCTCATAGAAGATTGATTGTTATTGATCCTGAAGGTGGAAAACAGCCAATGGTTAAAACTCATCAGAACAATCAATATGCTCTAGTCTATAATGGTGAATTATATAATACTGAAGATTTAAGAAGAGATTTACAAGCGGCAGGTCATTCTTTTGAAGGTCACTCTGACACGGAAGTATTATTAACTTCTTACATAGAGTGGGGCAGTGAATGTGTTAAGCGCCTTAATGGTATTTATGCCTTTGCTATTTGGGATCAAGCTAGTGAAAGGTTGTTTTTGGCTAGAGATAGGATAGGAGTCAAACCTCTCTTTTATACTAAGCAAGAGAAGGGTTTCTTATTTGCATCAGAACTTAAAGGATTATTGGCTCACCCTGAGGTAGAAGCTAAGCTTGATGGAGAAGGATTATCAGAAATATTTACTATAGGTCCAGGGAGGACTCCTGGCCATGGAGTTATTAAGGGGATTAATGAGTTAAAGCCTGGCTATTCAATGGTAGTTAATCGTTATGGAATTAAGCAGGAGCAATACTGGCAATTAGAGAGTAAAGCCCATGAAGATGATTTAGAGACAACTATTGCTAGAGTAAGGGAATTATTTATAGATACTGTAGAGAGGCAATTGGTCTCTGATGTTCCTGTCTGTACTCTATTATCAGGAGGATTAGATTCTAGTGCGATCAGTTCTGTGGCTAGTAGAGCGTTTATTAGAGAAGGAAGAGGAAATATTGATACTTATTCAGTAGATTATGAAGGTAATGAAGAGAACTTTGAAGCCAATGAGTTTCAACCAGACCCTGATGATGTTTGGATTAAGAAGATGACAGACTATTTAGGAACTACCCATCATTATATTAGGTTAAGTAATGATAAATTGGTAGAGGCTTTAAGAGATGGGGTCTATGCTCGTGATCTGCCGGGGATGGCTGATATAGATGTATCGTTGTACCTCTTCTGTAAAGAGATTAAGAAGAAGTTTACTGTGGGTGTTTCTGGAGAGTGTGCCGATGAAATCTTTGGTGGCTACCCCTGGTATCATAATCAAGATGCTTTAGAGGCAAATACCTTCCCTTGGTCAAGAAAGCTAGCTGATAGGGTTAAGATATTATCTAAAGATTTAATTGAGAGAATTAGTCCTAAAGAGTATATGGATAATCGTTATCAAGAGGCTTTATCTGAAGTTCCTCGCTTGGCTGGAGAGAGTGGGGTTGAAAAGCGCATGAGAGAGATGTTTTATCTGAATTTAACCCGTTGGATGCCAACTTTACTTGATCGTAAGGATAGGATGAGTATGTATACTGGTTTAGAGGTTAGAGTTCCCTTCTGTGACCATAGATTGGTAGAGTATGTTTGGAATATACCTTGGGAGATGAAGAATGTTGGAGGTAGAAGAAAGGGAGTATTGCGTGAAGCATTAAAGGGTCTTTTGCCTGAAGATGTTAGATTGAGACCAAAGAATCCTTATCCTAAGACTTTTGATCCTGCTTACTTTGTGGCTACTAGAGACTGGTTATTAGATATTCTCAATGATAATAATTCACCAATTCTTGATCTGATTGATGTCGATTATATCCGTAAATTGGCTCAAAGTGATGGTGATTTTGATATTCCATGGTTTGGACAGTTGATGAGACTGCCCCAATTATTTGCTTATCTGATTCAGGTCAATGTTTGGTTGGAAGATTATAATGTGAAAATTATTTAGTTAAAAAACTCCCTTTTTGGGAGTTTTTTTATTTACCAAGAGTAGAAGGATACTTGACAGGATATTTTTAGAATACTATAATTAACATAAAACTAACATATAGTTTACACGAGGGTTTGCTCAGGACTTTTGTTGCTTCTTAAACTGAGTAAATTACTTAAAATGGAGGGGATGAAATGGCTCTTACAGTGAAGGAAATGCTAGAAATTCCTGATTTCGATGGTTTAGAGGTGTTGGCAGGACGAGGTGGTTTGGATAGAATTATTTCTGCGGTAAATGTAATAGATGCTCCTGATGTCTACAACTGGATAAGGGGAGGAGAGATGTTTGCTACAACTGGATATATAGTAAAGGATGAACCAGATAAGTTGAAGGATATAATCGTTAAGATGGACAAGCAAGGGGCTTCTGGGTTATTTATTAAGTTGAAAAGGTTTATAGATCAATTGCCTGTTGAAGTTATAGAGGTTGCTGATAAGTTGGATTTTCCAATTATATCTATTCCTTTTGAGTATACTTTTGCTAAGATTATAAGCCCGATATTATTAGAAATTGTAAATGAACAGGCTAGAAAATTATTTTTTTCTGAGCAAATTCATAAATCTTTTACGAAGTTAGTTATTAATGATGGGGAGACTCAGCAAATTATAAACACTTTAGCTGAGTTTATTGATGAAGACATAGTTTTTTATGATATATACTTTGATGAAGTTTATTTTCGTATATCTTCTGATGAATTTGAAGAGAAGTTTAATTCTCTTTCTTTAAATGAGATCTTATCTAGATATAGCTATTACACTGTTGAGATTGATAGCAAGGTTTACGGCTATCTAATAAAAGCTAATAGTGCAAGAGAAAAGAAGGATATTGAATATAATGAAATTGCTTTAGAACATGCTATGACAGTTTTGAAGTTAGATATTCAAAAGAAGATATCCAACTATCAGATAGAGACTAAGTATAGAGATCAGTTCATACAGGATTTGCTCTTTAATAGTATTAACTCTTTAGAAGAGGTAAAAAAGAGGGCTGATTTATATGAGTGGGAATTTAATGATGGTTTGCTGGTTATGATTATTGATGTTGATGACTTCAGGAGGAAATATTTAGAGGCAAAGAAGGATTTAGATCAAAAATTAAGAGAGATAAAACGTACTATTTTTTTAAAAGCTAAGAAGATGATAAAGGATTCTTTTATAGATGTTAAATATACTACTTTTAGTGATAGTGTAGTCTTTTTGATTGGACATCCGTCCAAGGAAGAATTTATGGAAGAGATAAAATCTGTTGCTGATAAATTAAGAAATAAGATGAAAAGAGATATTGAACATACTGTTTCTATAGGTGTTGGGGGCTATAAATCTTCGATAATGGATATAGACAAAAGTTATGTAGAAGCTCAAAAGGCTATAGAATTAGGAAGGATGATATATGGGACTGATTTAACATCTCTTTATGATGATTTGGGTGTATATGGGTTGTTAAAAGAGATCTCTCAAAGTGATTCTGCTAAAGAATTTTATAATTCTTATCTGTTGAATTTGATCCAATATGATAAAGCTAATGATACTGATTTATTAAATACTTTAAAAGCTATGGTGAAGAATGATTGGAATATGAGAGAAGCTGCTAAAGAAATGTTTATACATTATAATACAATGAAATATAGATTCAAAAGAATTTCTGAAATATTAGGTTTTGACTTACAAGATCCAAAGCATAAGTTTAATATTGTATTCTCCTTGAAGTTGTTGAGGTTGAATAAATAGCGTTGTTTTTGATGGGTATTAATTATGATTTGTATGATATGGACATAAGAAATGGTTATATTTTATACATAATGGACGAAGACATAAAGAGGTAAATGTGTTATTATAAATATAACATCAAATTTACATGAAGTTTACATGAAGTTTGAGTTTTTATTGAGGTATCAAACACAAGTTACAGTAATTTATATTTAATAAAGGGCTTAGGTGGTAAGTATTTGTGATGAATTAAGATGTTTAGACCCTAGAGGTGTAACTTGATTTATAAAAGGAGGAAAAAACATGAGAGAAAATGTATTTGAAGAGAGGCAGTATGTTGATAGTTGTCAAAAAGGTGTGAGCATTATGTCAATAAAAAATAAATTGAGTAAATTAAATAAAAGCAAATGTACTCAATTATTTTCTTTAGTTTTATTCTTTGTAACATGGCAGTTGATTTATAAGCTTAATGGAGAATTTCAATGGTTTAATCCAACTTTTTTACCTTCTCCGATGTCGGTTTATAATACAACTGTAGATTATATTGTAAATGGGAATTTAATTCATCAAGTTTATGCAAGTGTAAGGAGAGCATTATTTGGATTTGTACTGGGTACATTGTTGGCGGTTGTATTGGGGATTTTGATATGTCGTTCAAAGTTCATTGATGATATGACAAATCCGATTTTAAGTTTGGTAGGACCGATTCCAGTATATGCATTTTTGCCAATTTTTATTATTTGGTTTGGTATTGGAGAGATGTCAAAGATATCTTTGATTGCATATGCCACTTTTATGCCCCAGCTTACTTATACAGTTGATGGGATTAGAGGTGTTAATTCTAATTGGATTCGTAGTGCAATGAGTTTGGGTGCTAGTGAGTATCAGATATTTACAAAGGTTATTTTTAAATCAGCATTACCAAATATTTTTGTTGGTATGAGAGTGAGTTTGGCTCTAACCTTTTCGGCATTGGTAGTGGCTGAAATGATGGGTGCTAACGAAGGGCTTGGATTTATTATAGTATATGCAAGAAATTGGTTTAAGATGGGTGATATGTTTATGGCTGTAACGATAATAGGCTTGTTGTATACTATCTTTAATTATGTTTTATTAGAGGTTGAAAGTGTCTTATTCAAATGGAAGAAAGATGGAATGAAGAATGCTGTAGAACGTTAAAATAATATTTAAAATTTTTAAACTAAATTCAATATTAGGGGGATAAAAATGAGAAAATTTAAAGGTAAAGAAATCATGTTGTTGATTAGTTCTATTCTTGCTTTGGGTTTATTGATGGTAGGTTGTTCAAGCACAAATGAAGAGGTATCAGAACCTGCAGAAAACACAATAACAATTCAAGCTTATGGTGAGCTTGACCCACAGGTATCAGCTCAACAAATTATTGCTGAAAAGATGGGATATTTTGAAGAAGAGGGGCTAAATGTTGAGAATCACCTTATGACTGGTCCTGATAAGAATGCACCACTTGTTGCAAATGGTGTAGCAGAAGTGGCTTTTGGCTCAGTCTATAATAATATAGCTGTAGCTGCTAATAATGTGAAGGTTAAGGTGTTAGCACCTCTTGCAAATGCTGGAGGGACTCAAGCTGTTGTAATACGTAATGATATTAAATTAGAATCTGCGAAGGATTTGGAGGGTAAAAAGATTGCTATGACCTCTGGAGCAGGTATCTTGATTGCTATTAGAAATATGTGTGAAGAGTTGGGGGTTGATAGTAGTAAGCTTAAATTTATAAATATGCAACCATCTGATCAGCTTGCTGCTTTTAGTAAAGGTGATGTCGATGCGATAGCTATTTGGGAGCCTTGGGTTGGTAAGGCAGTTGATGCAGGTGGTAGAGTCTTATTTAGTGGTACAGAAGCAAATTTACCAGAAAAGCAAGGAGCAGTTCATTGGATTGATTTTTATATGACGGTGCAGGTGACTAATGAATTTTATGAAGAGCATCCTGAACAGACAGTTAAGCTCTTAAAGGCTTTAAATAAGGCGACAGATTTTATAAATCAAAATCCTGATAAAGCTGCTGAGATTATAGCTAAAGAGATTAATATTTCTAAAGAAGATACTAAGAGGATTATGAGTAAAAATAGCTATTCTATGGAATTTAATCAGCGATTTGTAGAAGGTTCAAATACAATGGCAGAGTTTATGAAGGATATGAATAATATTAAAGCGGTTCCAGATTTCTATGATTATGGTTTCCCAACTCCTCTAGAAAAAGCCGATTCATCATTGGTTACGGTGAGTCAATAAGTACTGATTCAGTATTGATTGAAGCATCACAATTTATAAAATTACAAATTATGATGCTGACTTTCAAAAGTGAGTTGAGATTAAATAAGATGGCTGGAGGAATATAAAATGAAGATAGATTTAAAGGAGACTGAGCTAAAGGTTAAAGAGCATTTAGAGAAGGTAGCAAAATTCACCTCTACCCCAGGTGAAGGGATAACTAGGTTGGCGTTTTCTTTAGAAGCTAAAAAGACTGTAAATTACATTAAGAGTCAGATGAAAGAGATAGGCCTTAAAACTTCTGAGGACTATGCGGGTTCTATAAGAGGGAGATTTAATACTGTAGATGATAATAGACCAGCTATAATTATTGGCTCTCATTATGATTCAGTCAAAAATGGTGGTAACTTTGATGGGGTTGCTGGAATTATCTGTGGCTTAGAAATAGCGCGTCTAGTCAAAGAAAATAATATAGAACTTAAATATCCCTTGGAGATAATAGGGTTAAATGATGAAGAAGGAGCAAGGTTTGGAAATGGTTTTTTTGGTTCTAAGGCTATGCTAGGTGGAGTTGACTTAGCTGATTTGCATAAATATAAGGATGAAGATGGTATATCTATCTATCAAGCAATGTCTGAGTATGGTCTTGAACCTGAGCAGATGATTGAAATGTCTAGAGATCCTAATACTATAAAATCATTTATTGAGATTCATGTAGAGCAAGGTCCTGTGCTTGAGAATAATAAGAAGGATATAGGGCTTGTAGAAGGTATTGTAGGAATGCAAAGGTATATTATTGATATTGATGGTAGAGCAGACCATGCTGGAACTACACCCATGAATATGAGAGTTGATGCCATGGAGATAGCTTCTAAGGTAATTAGTGGTGTTGCTGATTTAGCAAGAAGTGAAGGAAATGGGACTGTTGCTACAGTTGGATTTATAAAAAATTATCCTAATGTTATCAATATTGTTCCCCAAAAGGTTCAATTCAGTCTCGATATCCGCTCTAGAGACGAAGGGGCAATTGAAAGGATTGTTAATAAGGTAGAACAGCAACTTGCTAATTTATCTACAGAATATGATACTGAGTATTCGATAGAGTGTAAATTATCAGAGTACCCTGTTGACCTTGATAAGAGTTTAATTAAGGTTATGTCAGAAGTCTGTGAGGCAAAAGGCTATAATTATCAAAAAATTAATAGTGGTGCTGGTCATGATTCTTTGTTTATGGCTAAACATGTAGATACAGCAATGTTATTTGTTCCAAGTCGAGGTGGGCGAAGCCATTGTAAACAGGAGTGGACTGATTATAAGTATTTTGCTAAAGCTATTGATATTATCTATCAATTAATTTTAAATTTAAATAAAAATTAGAATGGGGGATTTGTGATGGGATATCCTAAGGATATTTTAGAGACTAGAGCAGTAATAAAACCAGGATTATATGCGGTAATTCCACCAAATGGACTTGTGAATAATGTAATTCCTGGTATAGAGGGTTGTAAGATTAGTATAGTAGCATCTCCTGAAATGGGAGCTAGTTTTGTACAATATATAGTAGAGGTTCAACCAGGCGGAGGAACAAGTAAAAAATTTGGAGCGAAGAAAGATGTAGAAACATTTATCTATTGTATAGATGGCTGTGGGAAAGTAATAATTGATGGAGAAGAAAAGAAATTTTCGGAGGGAAACTACCTTTACTCTCCGCCAGGAAAAGGTATTGAATTTGAAAATAATTCAGAAGAAGTTTTAAATTTATTATTGTATAAGCAGCTATATACCCCTCTTGAAAAAGTAGAGCCAAGAGTTGTATATGGTGATGCAAATAAAATTGAGTATAGAATTTATGAAGATATGGAGAATGTATATATCAAAGATTTACTACCAACTGATTTAGAGTTTGATATGAATATGCATATCTTATCCTTTGCTCCAGGAGGGTGTCATCCCTTTGTAGAGACCCATGTTCAAGAGCATGGAGCTTATATATTGGAAGGAGAAGGTGTCTATCTGCTTGATAATGAATGGATGCCAATCAAAAAAGAAGACTATATTTGGTTTGGACCTTATGTCTCGCAAGGGGCTTATGGTGTAGGAAGAGAGAATTTTACTTATATCTATTCTAAAGATTGTAATAGAGATGCTAAGTTATAATTATTAGCTTATAAAAATGGAGGTGATTTAGATGAAGAATGTTCTTATTAAAGACTTATATAAGTCTTATGAAAATCAAAATATTGACCGTAATTATGTTTTAGATAATATCAATTTTGAAGTAGAGGATAATGAATTTATATGTATTCTTGGAAAGAGTGGTTGTGGGAAATCAACACTTTTAAATCTACTTGCAGGTTTTATTAAACCAACCAAGGGTGAAATCTATGTTTCGGGAAAGCTAGTTCAAAGGCCTTCTGCTGAGATAGGGGTCGTCTTTCAGGATCATGCTTTATTTCCTTGGTATACAGTAGCTGAAAATATAGCCTTTGGACCAAAGCTTAATAAAGATAAAAATGCAGATAAGATAGCTACTAGACTTATTGATATGGTTGGTCTTAATGGCTATGAAGATCACTACCCAAATAGTTTATCAGGAGGTATGCAGCAACGTGTTGGTATTGCCCGAGCCCTTGCAACTAATCCTAAATTACTATTGATGGATGAGCCTTTGGGGGCGTTAGATGCACTAACTAGAGAGAAGATGAGAATTGAGTTGCTAAAAATTTGGGAAAAGACTAAAAAGACCATAATTTTCATTACTCATAGTGTCTCTGAAGCTGTCTACTTAGCAGATAGAGTAATACTGTTAGAAGAAGGTAAAGTAGGGATGGATGTCAGGATAGAGATCGAGAGACCCCGTGATACCAAAGACCAAAGATTTATAGATTATGTTCAAATGTTCAAAGATAGATTTACTGAACAAGAACTTTTAGAAGTTAATAAATAATGAGAGGAGGGGGGAGATGGAGGTAGAGGTCATGGAAGCTAATAATGAGGTAATTTTTAGGGATAGATTAAGAGAGAAGGTCAGTCAAAATAAGGATGATATATATAGAATTTTAAGATTCATATCGATTGTTGCTTTTTTTATAATTTGGCAGCTTATCAGCTCTATCAATCAAAGTATTGAACTCTTTAATCCTATTTTATTACCTTCACCAGTTATGGTAATTCAAACAGCTTATCATATGTATCTAAAAGGGGTATTAGCAAAGCATCTTATAGTTAGTTTAATAAGGATAATTATAGGTTTTGGGTTAGGAACTGTTGTGGCTGTCTTTATGGGGGTTATATTAAGCCACTTTCAGATACTTGAAGCTTTAATTCAGCCAGTCTTAAATTTAATTGGTCCAATTCCAGCCTTTGCATTCTTGCCATTGTTTATTGTTTGGTTTGGAGTTGGCGAATTTCCTAAGATACTATTAATTGCCTATGCTACATTCTTTCCAATACTGACTTACACAGTAGATGGTATTAAGAATATAAATCCTGTATTAATTAGGTCGGCATTAAGTCTTGGTGCAAATCAGTTTCAAGTCTTTACGAAAGTAATTTTCAAAGGAGCACTGCCAAATATTTTTATTGGTATGAAAGTAAGTTTGGCATTGAGCTTTTCAGCCCTTGTTATTGCTGAAATGATGGGAGCAGATAGTGGTTTGGGTTATATTATAGTCGATGCTAGAAATTGGTTTAGGTTGTCTAATATGATGCTTGCAGCAGCATTGATTGGGATTGAATATACCATTTTCTTTAAGTTGATTACCTTAATTGAAAGATCATTATTTAAGTGGAAGAGTGAAGGTTTAAAGGATGCAGTAGAATAAAATTTATAATAAATAGGGGGGGAAGGGATGATGAAAAAGAAATTCAATTTAACTATCTTGATATTGTGCATATTTACTATGGTTTTATTGACTGGCTGTGGAGGAGAGGAGGTGGCTAACTCTACAGAAGAAGGAGATTTGGAAGTTACAAAAATTACAGCATGGGGGGTTATCGATCCTCAAATATCTGCACAACAGATTATTGCTAAAAAGATGGGTTTCTTTAAAGAAGAGGGCTTAGAGGTAACAAATAAGTTGCAACAAGCAGGTACTGAAATTGGCCCAATGGTTGCAGGAGGGAGTGCTCAAGTCAGCTTTGAATCAACATATACAGATATCTCTCTTGCTTCAAATAATATTCCTATGACTTTGATTGCACCAATGGCCAATATAGGTGGAACTCAAGCAGTAGTTGCAAGTTCGGGACTTGATATTAATTCAGCACAGGATTTAGAGGGACTAAAAATTGGGATGGCACCGGGCTCTGGAGTATTGATAGCCATTAGAAAGATGGCTGATGAGCTAGGTGTTGATATTAATAGTTTTAGATTTGTTAAACTTCAACCAGCAGATCAGATAATAGCTTTGGAAAAAGGGGATATTGATTTAATGGCTTGTTGGGAACCATGGGTAAGTAAAGCTATTGCTTTAGATGGAAAAATCTTATTTAGTGGGTTAAAGTCTTATTTGCCTGAAAATAAAGGTAATGTTAATTACTTGAATTTCCATACAACGTTACAGGTTACTAATGATATGCTAAAATATCCAGAAACACTTAAAGCTTTCTTAAGAGCTCTTGTAAAAGCTACAAACTATATTAATAATAATAGAGAAGAAGCAGCAGCTATTCTATCACAAGAATTAAATATAGAGAAAGAAGAACTGTTAGGTATTATGAGTAGAAATATTTATTCTTTACAAGTTGATGGTGATTTTATCAATGGTATAACAGAGATGGCTGCTTTTATGAAAGAGATGGATAATATCTCAAAAATCCCACAGGTTTCAGATTTTGTAGATTTTAGTCTTTTAAAAGAGGTTGATAAAGATCTTGTAAAGGTTGATTTAAAATAGTGGGTTTATAAATCTTGTAATCAAATAAAGCAATTAGAAGTCTAGGAGGAATAAGGATGGATTTGGTTATTAGAAATGCAAAGGTTGTTAGCAAGGAGGCAACTGAGGTATTAGATGTTGGAGTAAGAAATGGCAAGATTGCTAAAATTGGAAAGATAGATGGGATAGCGTCTAAAGAGATTGATGCTAGTGGTAAATTTCTATTACCTGGTGTAATAGATGTTCATACCCATATCGAGCAACTATCTGGTGATAATTTAACCTGTGATGATTTTTCTGATGCAACATATGCAGCTGCTGTTGGTGGAACTACATCTATTTTAACCTTTGTAATCCAGCAGAAAGGCAAATCACCAATTGAATCTGTTAGTGAGAAGATGGAATCAGCTAAAGAGAAGATGTATATTGACTATGGCTTCCATATTGCCTTTACAGATGTAAATGATAATACAATTGCTGAAATTCCAGAACTTGTTAACATGGGGATAAAGAGTATAAAAGTTTTTATGGCTTTTGAAGAGTCAAATCTAATGGTAAGTGACTATTATTTAATCAAGTTAATGGAAGAAAGTGGAAAATATGGTGTTATTGTCGGTGTTCATGCAGAGAATGAAGATATATGTGTTAATGCTACTGAAAAATTAAAAGAAGAAGGGTCTACGACATTAGAACACTATTATAAGAGCAGACCAGAGATTGCTGAACTTGAAGCAACTAACAGGGCCATTACTTTTGCTGAGTATATAGACTGTCCTGTCTATATCTTTCACTTAACAAGTAGTAAAGCATTAAGCAAAATAGAAGAGGCACAGCAAAGAGGAGTAGATGTTATAGCAGAGACTTGTCCTCATTATTTATTGCTTGATAAAGAAGAGTTTGAAAGTGATGATGCTTATTTAAAAGTTATGAGTCCACCTTTAAGGAAGAAGAAGGATCAAGATGAGTTATGGAAGGCGATAGCAGCAGGGGCAATTAAGATTATTTCAACAGACCATTGCCCCTACACATCAGAACAAAAAGCTGTAGGTAAAAATGATTTTACTACAATTGCACCTGGTATTCCAGGTATCCAAACCTTACTTCCTTTGATCTACTCTAAAGGGGTTGCCAGTGGGAAAATATCAATCAATAAGATGGTAGAAGTATTAAGTTATAATCCTGCTCAAATATTTAACCTAAATAATAAAGGGGAAGTAAAGGTTGGTTATGATGCAGATTTTGTGATATTAAATCCTGATGCCAAACAAGTAATAGATAAGGATTATTTGAAGATGAAGAGTGGTTACTCACCCTTTGCAGGTTTAGAATTAAAGGGTGAAGTTGAAACTACAGTGCTTAGAGGAAAAATTATTTATGATCAGGGGAAATTCTTAGGTGAAAAAGGAAAAGGTATGTATATCAATAGAAAATAAAAGGGGGATTAATTATGAAGATTGTTGTAATAGAACCATTAGGAATTAGTCAAGAAAAGGTAGAGGTGGTTTCAAAAAGGTTAGATCAACATGGATGTGATTTTGTTTATTATGATACAAGAACTGAGGATACAGAGGAGTTAATCAGTAGAGCAAAAGATGCTGATATTGTTATTTTAACAAATTTACCTTTTAGAAAAGAGGTTATTGCAAATTGTCCTAATTTAAAGATGATATCTGTTGCCTTTACAGGTGTTGATCATATTGATTTAGATATTTGTAAAGAGAGAGGAATTGATGTCTGTAACTCAGCGGGTTACTCAACTAATGCAGTGGCTGAGCTTACTTTTGGACTTGCAATAGCGGTTCTTCGTAAGATTGTAGCTTGTGACGAAGTAACAAGAAATGAAGGAACAAGGGCTGGATTATTAGGTTCGGAATTATATGGAAAAAGGTTTGGAATCATTGGAACTGGAGAGATTGGATTAAAGGTTGCTAGAATAGCTAAGGCCTTTGGTTGTGAATTGTTAGCCTATAGTAGAACTGAAAAAGATGAAGCCAAAGAGCTAGGTGTAGAATATGTTGACTTAGATACTCTTTTAAAAGAGAGTGATATTGTATCATTACATGTACCTCTGAATGCAAGTACTGAAAATTTAATTGATGAAAGTAAGATTTCTCTTTTAAAACCATCTGCGATCTTAATCAATACAGCAAGAGGTCCAATTGTAGATAATACAGCATTAGCACAGGCATTAAATCAAGGAAAGGTTGCAGGGGCTGGAATCGATGTATTTGAAATAGAACCTCCTATAGCAACTACTCATCCTCTTGTAGAAGCTAAGAATACAGTGTTAGCTCCCCATGTAGCATTTGCCACTGAGGAAGCTTTGTATACTCGCGCAGAAATAGTATTTGACAATATTGGTCAATGGCTTAAAGGGGAACCTCAAAACTTAATTAGCTAATATAGGGAGGCGGTTTAAATGGTGCTTGAACGGGCTTTAAAATCAAATATACAAGAGATGATTGAAGAGTTGGATAAATTTAATTCTGATCCTAAAGATGGTACAACGAGAATATTATTTACTGAACCTGAACTCAAGGCACGAAATTATATTAAAGAAGAGATGGCTAAAGTTGGACTTGTTATTAAAGAAGATGCTATAGGAAATATTTTTGCTACCTTAGAAGGCTCTGATCCTAGTTTACCTGTTGTATGGACTGGTTCTCATATCGATACAGTTATTAATGCAGGAAAATTTGATGGTATGGCAGGGGTAGTAGCTGGTATTGAGGCTGCAAGGCTTATCAAGGAATCTGGTCAAAAGCATAAGCGTAATATAGAAGTATTAGTCTATACTTCAGAAGAACCGACTAGATTTGGTTTGGGGTGCCTTGGTAGTAGGGCTATGGCGGGAGAGCTATCACTTGACAAGGCACAGGAATTAAGAGATAATCAAGGAAACTCTTTAACAGAGGTTTTAGAGAGTTTGGGATATAATTTAGCAGAGTTTGATCAAGTTCCCGTTAAGCAAGGAGATGTCTTTGCTGCTGTGGAGCTTCATATCGAGCAGGGAGCTGTTTTGGAATCTTTAGAAGTGCCGATAGGAATAGTAGAGAGTATTGCTGGGCCATCAAGCTTTGAGGTATCTGTAGCAGGAAAACAGTCTCATGCAGGCGGAACCCCGATGAGTTTAAGGCATGATGCCTTTTTAGCTTGCTGTGAGATTGCCATGGAGGCTGAAAAGCTTGCCAAAGAATCAGCAAGTAAAGATACTGTGGCTACGGTAGGAAGAGTAGAAGTATTACCTAATGCTTCTAATGTTATATCTGGTGAAGTCAATTTTTCAATTGATATCCGAGATAGTGATTATGAAGTTAAGAGTGAATGTATAGCTAATTTAATGGAATTTATCGAAAAGGTAGAAAAGAAGAGAGGGTTGACTATAAGAGTGGATAAGATTAATGATGACCAACCCACGCCTTCAGATCAAAATATTATAAAAATCTTAGAAGAAAGCTGTGCTGATAAAGGGATACCTTTTCATAAGATGATAAGTGGGGCATTTCATGATTCGATGATGGTTGGGAAATTTGCTCCTATAGCAATGATCTTTGTGCCTAGTAAAGATGGAATCAGCCATAGTCCTAAGGAATGGACTGATTACTCTGATATTGCAAGGGGCACAGATCTTCTAGCTGATACCTTATTAAAACTAGCTAATCAATAATAAAAAAGCTGAGTTTAAAATCTATACCTACAGATTAATCTGTAGGTATAGATTTTTGTTCTATTTTATTTGTCTAAAATAGATGTTGTGATTGAATTAAAAATAATAGATTGTGAGGTGTTTATAAATGTTTGATTTATTGATTTATGGTGGAACTGTTGTAGATTCTGAAAAAATGATTAAAGCTTCTATAGCTGTAAAGGATGGTAAAATAGCTAAGATTGTTAATGAAATTGATGGATTAGAAGCCAAAAAGGTAATTGATGCGACAGATAAAATGATCTTCCCAGGTGCTATTGATTGCCATACTCATTTCAATGAACCTGGCTTTGAATGGCGAGAAGATTTTCTTCATGGTACTAAAAGTGCTGCAGCAGGTGGAGCTACTACTATTATAGATATGCCTTTGCAAAATGAGCCAGCTACTACTTCTGCTGAAATTTTTGAACGTAAAGCAAAGCTGGTACGAAAATCAGCAGTTGTAGACTATGCTTTGTGGGGTGGATTGGTGGATAATAATGTAGATGATTTAGAAGGAATGTATGATGTTGGTGCTGTGGGTTTGAAATCCTTTTTAGGTCCTGTATCGCCAGATTATTCTACAGTTAATTCTGGAATTGTTAGAGATGCCATGAAGGTTACTGCTTCTTTGGATATTTTAATTGGTTTTCATGCTGAAGATTACTCGATTGTTAAATATGAGCAGGATAAGGCTATTAAGGAAGCTCGTTTGAGTATAGCCGATTATTTAGCTGCTAGACCGGTCAGTGCAGAAGTATTGGCAGTAGAGAATATAGTTAGGTTGGCTAAGGAGACAGGGGCTAGGGTACATATTTGTCATGTAAGTCATCCTGAGGTGGCAGAGATAATCAAAGAAGCTCAAAGTGGTGGAGTAAAGATAACTGCAGAGACCTGTTCCCATTACTTAATATTTAGTGAGGATGATTTCTTAGAAAATGGTCCCATGTTTAAATGTGCTCCTCCTTTACGTTCTAGGCAAGCCCAAGAACAGCTCTGGGAATATATCATTAATGGTACGATTTCTTGTGTAGCTTCGGATCATTCTCCTTGTACTATTGAAGAAAAAGAAGCAGGAGCTGATAATATCTGGAAAGCCTGGGGTGGTATTAGTGGTGTCCAGTCAACATTTCAAGTTATGTTTGATGAGATTGTACATCAGCGTAAACTTAGCCCCCAGTTATTGGCTAGAATTTTGGCTTATGGACCTGCTCAGGCTTTTAATTTGTATCCACAAAAAGGGTCTTTGGCTTTGGGTGCTGATGCTGATATTGTTATTGTAGATCCTGAACGTTCTTGGAATATTACTCCAGAATCATTACTTTATAAGAATAAAATTTCTGCTTTTATAGGTTTAAGTGGAAAAGGCTTGGTAGAGCAGACTATTGTTAGAGGAGAAGTAGTTTTTGCTAATAATCAGATTATAGCTAAAGCAGAATTGGGACGTTTAATAAAGCCAAGAGCTGATAGTTGAGATTAGGAAAAGAAAGTTGAGTTTGATAATTTTTGTCTATGTAATTGTTTGTTTTATTATCTTTAATTTAAAATGAAGAGAAGGCAACGTCTTCTCTTCATCTTATTTAACTTACATTAACAATATCCCATAGTACCTAAGACTAATAAGATAAGGATTAGGAATAGAACAAAGGCTTCATCTCCTCCGCAGTAGTCTCCCATTATTTCCACCTCCTCTATCCTTTTGTTATATAATATTCATAAAACCATTTTTTGTGAATTGAATATAATATCTAAGCTAAAAGAGAGTTCTTCTACTATATATTCTAAAAATCTGGAGATAATTTGAGGATTTTATGCTTTTAAATTACTTAAATCGAAGCTTGGCTATATTCAACAAAAGATGTAAGCTTGATCCTTAGAGCGATTAAATAACTTGACAAAATTTAAATATAGCTTTATAATTAACACAATAATTAACATACAGTTAACATGTGGTTATAAGTTTGATATAGAAGAGTTGACGAAATAGGAGGTGTGGTATGAGGGATTCCCATAATAGAGTTATAGATTATTTAAGGATATCGGTAACGGATTTATGTAATTTAAGATGTAAATATTGCATGCCAAGTGCTAGAGCTAAGAAGATGGAGAGGTCTAAGGTGCTGAGCTCTGAAGAGATAGTAAGGTTAGCAAGGGAGTTTATTGCTTTGGGGATAAAGAAGGTGAGAATAACTGGAGGAGAGCCTTTGCTTAGACCAGGTATTGTTGATTTGATAGAGTCTATTGCTAAGATAGATGGCTTAGAGGATTTGGCACTGACTACTAATGGTTTATTGTTAAAGAAGTATGGAGCTAAATTAAAAGAAGCTGGGTTAAATAGGGTTAATATCAGTATTGATACCCTAGATCCTATCAAATATAGGTATATCACTAGAGGTGGTGATTTGAATCTGGTTTTGGCGGGGCTAGAAGAGGCTCAGAGGGTTGGCTTGACCCCTGTTAAATTAAATATAGTCTTAATGAAAGATTTTAATGAAGATGAGATTGAGAACTTTGTTAATTTGACTCAAGAGAAGGATGTTGATGTTAGATTTATTGAGCTAATGCCTATTGGAGAGTTGGTTGCTTGGTCTTATCCAAGACTAGTCTCTAACCGCTTGATTTTGGATAAAGTAAAGGGATTGGAGAGAGTAGCTACCAAGGATAAATCATCACCAGCTGTTTATTATAAATTGCCTCGTGGTAAAGGAAAGGTTGGCTTGATCAATCCGCTTTCTTGTAAATTCTGTCAAAACTGTAATCGAGTAAGGTTAACAGCTGATGCTAAGATGAAGTTGTGCCTCCATTCGAATCAGATGATAGATTTAAGAGAGACTTTAAGGTCTGGAGGAGACTTGCGTTCAAAAATATTGACTTCTATTTATGAGAAGCCTTTAGAGCATAAGTTAGAAGATGGAGGGTTTTCTAGAAGAGATATGTTTCAGATAGGAGGGTGATAAATATGGGGTTTACACATTTTAATGATGCGGGTCGAGCTTATATGGTTGAAGTAAGTGACAAGGATGATAGTAGAAGAACAGCAGTTGCTAAAGGGAGAATAGAGATGGGAGCTGAGACTGTTGAAATGATTAAAGAAGGTGTGGTCAAAAAAGGGGATGTGCTCTCTGTATCTCAAATTGCTGGGATTATGGGGGCTAAAAAGACTAGTGATCTAATTCCTATGTGCCATAATATCCCTCTAACAGGGGCAGATATAAGTTTTGAATTGCTAGAAAGTGGATTGGAGATAAGGGCAGAAGTCAAGACTGTAGGTAAGACAGGTGTAGAGATGGAGGCTTTAACAGCAGTCTCGATAACAGCTCTAACGATTTATGACATGTGTAAGGCTGTCGATAAGGCGATGGTGATTAAGGAGATTGCTCTTTTAAAGAAGACTGGTGGTAAATCTGGAGATTTTATCAGGGGTGAGGGTGATGAAAGAGATAGCTAGAGTAATATCTATAAATAGTAGCCGGGAAAAAGGGGTCAGCAAGGAAAAGGTAGGAGAGGGCTTCTTTAAAGAAGATCATGGATTAGTCGGAGATGCTCATGCGGGTAAATGGCATAGGCAGGTCAGTTTATTAGCTATTGAGAGTATACAGAAGATAGCTGATAGGAGTTATATTGCTAAGTTTGCAGAGAATATAACTACTGAAGGAATCTGTTTACATGAATTAGCAGAAGGTACCAAATTGAAGGTGGGAGATAGTGTACAAGAGGTTACTCAGATAGGTAAAGAATGCCATAATAGTTGTGCTATCAAAGAGGAGATTGGTAAGTGTATTATGCCTAAAGAAGGTATCTTTACTAAGGTGCTGGTCAGCGGGAAGGTTAAAGTTGGCGATGAAATTGAGGTTTTGGCAGATGAAGAGTGATTATACAGTTGGAATCATAACTGCTAGTGATAAAGGATTTAGAGGAGAGAGAATAGATGAGAGTGCTCAGGTGATAAGGCAGATAGTTGAGGGTAGAGGTTATCAGGTGCTAAGATATACTCTGTTGCCTGATGATGAAGAAAAAATTTATCAGGAGTTAGTTTATATGTCTGATGAATTGAATTTGAATCTGATTTTAACTACTGGAGGAACTGGTTTTAGTAAGAGGGATGTGACCCCTGAAGCGACAAGAAGAGCAGTAGAGCGATTAGCACCTGGAATCTCTGAAGCTATTAGGGCTTATAGTCTCAAGATCACCCCAAGGGCTATGCTCTCTAGAGCTATAGCTGGAATTAGAAATGAGACCTTGATTATCAATTTACCTGGAAGTCCCAAAGCTGTCAGGGAGTCTTTAGAATATATTATTGATACTCTTGACCATGGCTTGGAGATATTATTAGGCTATGCCAGTGATTGTGCTAGAGATTAGGATCTTAATTAGATAGGATTAAATATTGAAATAAGGAAAGTGGTGAGATTTCTCTTACTGCTTTCCTTATTTTTATTAGGGGGATTATGTATTGCAAAAATTATGAATAACCTTTTAAAGAAATACAAAGATATAGGTGTCTAAGTCTAAAGAGAAATAATAAAGCTCAAAAGCTAAAGGTTAGCAACGAATTAACACGAATTAAAGAGTAAAAGATTAATTAATTTTTTAAATATTTGGT
>NZ_JBSQYM010000027.1:0-21824 GCF_055140805.1 Orenia sp. | reverse complement strand
AAATGGGCTATCGCCCAGTCTTCTACTCAAAGCCTTAAAAATAATTCAAAACAATTTTTAGCAACGAATCTCACTAATTTACGCGAATTTAAGTCAAAACATTTTTAAGATCTAATTTAGTTTTTAAATTTTAATTCGTGCTATTCGAGTTAATTCGTTGCTAATTTTTTAATCACTTTAAATAAATTATCGACAATCTTTAAAAAACATAGTTTCCTTAATAAGAACAAAAATAAAGGAATGGGTCAATACCCATTCCTTTATTTTCCATATTTAATTTTTAATGGGATCTCAATTATTAATCTCTACTTTTAGACCATCATAAGCAAGTTGAACATAATCAGGCAATTCACTATTAACCTTATTGTGCTCCAAATCATGGGATAAATGAGTAAAATAAGCTTTAGAAACTCCTAATCTATTCACTACTTTTAAAGCCTGTTCAATATTCATATGAGTAGAATGAGGTCTATAACGTAAAGCATCTATTACTAGCAGCTCGATACCATCTAATAATGCAAAACTACTTTCTGGTATATAACTACAATCAGTTATATAGGCAAATTTTCCTATTCTATAGCCCAAAATATCCAAATCACCGTGTTTAATGGGAATAGGATTAATAATATTGCCATCAATCTCAAAATCAGTATTAACCCTATGCAAAGTTACCTCTGGAACTCCTCCACCTATTTGAATTGGATTGAAGATATAAGAAAATACCCGTTCTATCTCCTTGATAGTCATACTATTACCATAGCAAGGGATACTACTTCTTTGTAAACGATTAATCCCTCTTAAATCATCAAATCCCATTAAATGATCAGCATGGGGATGAGTAAAGAGTACAGCGTCAATTTTCCTAATATTATTGTCTAATAGCTGTAACCTCAATTCAGGAGGAGTATCAATCAATAAAGAGCTATCTTCTAACTCTATATAGATTGAAGAACGATAACGCTTATTCTTAAAATCATCCGACATACATGTAGCACATTCACACCCAATTACCGGAACACCATGGGAGGTGCCAGTACCTAAAAAAGTTATTTGCATGATCATACCTCCAATCCAAGTTAAACAACTATATATCTTAGTATATTTGATATCGGTCTATGCTTCTAAAATAAAATGAGAATTAAGTGAAGTATATAACAGCCCCAAAGATTAGAATAACCATTATAGTTGCAAAGATACCTATTATTAGCAGATTCTGATCAATCTCTATTGAACCTTCTTTCTTAGTTTTTTCATCTTCAGCAATAACTTTATGAGATTTTACTTTCACTTCTGGATCAACGACTAAATTACCAAAAATATTGGACTTAAACTGAACTAAAACATTATATCGATCTAATTCTTCATTATAATTGATTTCACGAATTAATCCTACTACGTCACCATCTTCATTCTTTTCTAATATACTTGCTACACTCTTAGAGATTTCTCTATCATCATTTACCTTGACTACCAATTCATCACCTAAATTTAATTCAGTGATTCTTCTGCCTTTTACAGGTGAAATAACAGGGGTACAATTTAATTTAATATCTATATTCAACTTCCCACTGTTAATAATTCCATCTAGACTACTATTATCATTACTTAAATCATCCTCCTTACTAGTTGAATCACTTTTTTTAGCAAATAATTCAGGATAAATAAGCTTTAATTCCTCTTGATTAGCCTTCTCAATAATTAAATTTAAGCTGACTGCTTCTTGTATTACATTCTCAATAGCCTCTTTAATTATTCTTTCTATCTCTTGATCATTATCAGCCTCAACTAAAGCCACTACATCTAAATTCTCCTTAATTTCTAATCTCAAATCCTTATCCTCTGTTACAGCAGACTTTTCGATAAGTTCATCTAACTCATCCTTAAAGAAACTGATATGGAGATTAATATCCCAAATTTCTCGATCTGAGGTCAATACTGCACTGGAGTGAATTATAGACTTAGTTTCAATATCTATAATCAAATTAATAAAGCCATAGTTCTTTGTCCGTCCACCATAATTAAATTTACAATTAACAAATAAATATTCTTCCTTCAAACCTTGTGTGTTGCCTATATTATCCATCTCTTTATCTTCAACTTCTACATTATTCATCTCTTCTGTCATAATGCACCAGTCCTTTTTATTTTATATATTATTAATCTTTATATTCTATATAAAAGCTTCAATTCCCCCTTAATATTATAATTATAGACAGAACAAAAACCTTAAGTAAGCCTTAAGGTTTTTATTTGAACTTTAATTTTCAATTATTTAGTGAATATAATAGTCCCTTGGATTTTAAGAAAGCAGCTAGTTTCTTGTAAATAAGTAAGGTCAAACCAGAGTTGATAAACGACTTGGCAATATTAAAGGGAATTATCCCTGGTACTAAGACTTTTAATACTTCTTGACGGGGTATACCATAGAAGATAGGTGTTAATAATAGATTGGCAAAGGCCATAATAATAGTCATCGCCAGTGAGCCTAGCAGTAGACCATACACTGCTGTTTTGAGAGTTCGATTCTGATTATATATATAACCTGCCACAAATACCAAGGTTCCTGTTGCTAAAAAGTGCATAAAAGCTCCAAAAGGCCCTCCTAACCCTACAAAGATAGCCATTAAAATCGATAAAATTAAAGTAGCACCTACAGCAGACCCAGCACCATAGAGAAAGGCTATAATCAAAATCGGTAAATCACCTGCTTCATAAAGTAAATAAGGTACTGTTGGAATAATTGGAAATTTAATAGTAATCATCAAAATTAGAGATAATGCCGATAACACGCCAATGTTAGTCATCTTTTTTAAATCCATACTTCCTTCCTCCCTCTCAACCAAATTATTAATAATAACAAAAGACCCCAAAGATTAAATCTTCAGGGTCTTGAGTAATTCACTATATAATCGCTTCATCTTCTCTCATCCGGACTATACCGTCGGTACTGGAATTTCACCAGTTCAGCTTAACAGCTCGTGGACTATAACCACCGGTCAGGAATCTCACCCTGCCCTGAAGATAAACTTATTATTGACTTTTTCTTAGTTAATATTATATGCCAATTAGAAGAAAGTTGCAAGGGGATTATTTAGTTTATAGTTAGATAATGGGAGGATAATGCGATAATTTAGCAATCTGGAATCGGTTATCAGGAATCTGTAAAACATACTGATTCCAGGTTCCTGATTCCTGACACTAAAGTGTCACAATATATCCATTAACCGCTATTATCTACCTTCAACTCATACCCACTAATGAAATTAGCACTTTAAAAAGCAGGTATTATATTCCCTTGATATTTCTCAATAATAAAATCTTTCACAGCTTGAGAGTTCAAGGCTTCTGCCAGCTTTTTGATTGCAGGATTGTCTTTATCCTCTGTTCTTACTGCTAAGACATTGGCATAAGGAGAACTAGCATCCTCTTTAATAATTGCATCTTCAGCTGGCTTTAGTCCTGCTTCAATTGCATAGTTAGCTGTAATTACTGCTGCATCAACATCCTTTAAGATTCTTGGTAGTTGAGCGGCCTCCAGCTCTTTAAACTCTAAATTCTTTGGATTATTTATAATATCGGCAGGGGTAGCAGTCAATTCTACATCATCGGCTAATTTAATCAAGTCTGCTTTTTCTAATAATAATAATGCTCTTCCTTCATTTGTTGGATCATTAGGGATTGCCACCAAACTACCCTTCGCTAGCTCTTTTAAACTACTTATCTTATCAGAATATAGAGCAGTAGGCGGGATATGAACCTTGGTAACCGCAGTTAAATCTAGGCCTCTCTTCTTTTTAAAATTATTCAGATAAGGTATGTGCTGAAAGTAATTAGCATCAATACTTCCATCTGCTAAAGCTAAGTTTGGAGTAACATAATCAGTAAACTCTTTTATCTCTATTTCAATCCCTTCCTTAGCTAAAATTGGCTTAACTACATTCTCTAAGATAGCAGTATGTGGAACTGGTGTTACCCCAATTACTACCTTCTTATCAATCCTAGCTTCCTTTGTCCCACAAGCAGTCAATGCTAATATCGCAATCAACAAGGTTATAAAAACACTAATATTCTTCTTCATAACTAATTCCTCCTTAACTTGTAATCTTATAGTCTTATAATATTTTTATTGGCTACCAACTAATAGTCAGTAGCCAATATTTTAATTAAAATGCAGGTACAATAGCACCTTTATATTTATCTTCGATATATTTTTTAACTTCTGGAGAATTTAATGCTTTAACTAATTTTTGTATAGTTTCATTATCCTTATCCTCTGCTCTAACAGCTAAGATATTAGCATAAGGTGACTCACTACCTTCAATAATTAGTGCATCCTTTGTCGGTACTAAATCAGCTTCTAGAGCATAGTTAGTATTGATAATAGCAGCTGTAACATCCTTTAATACTCTTGGTAATTGAGCTGCTTCTAGCTCTTTAAATTCTAAATTCTTTGGATTATCTACAATATCTACTGGAGTAGCTGTTAAACCAGCCTGCTCACTTAATTTAATTAAACCTTTAGATTCTAATAATAGTAAGGCTCTTCCTTCATTAGTTGCATCACTAGGGATTGCAATTACTGAACCATCTTTTAAATCTTCAAGCTTAGCAATCTTCTTTGAATAAAGTCCAATTGGTTCAACATGAACCTTAGCAACAGAAACCAAGTCTAAATCTCTCTCTTTGGCAAAGTTATTTAAATAAGGAGCATGTTGGAAGAAGTTTGCATCAATACTTCCATCTGCTAATGCTAAGTTTGGAGTAACATAATCAGTAAACTCCTTAACCTCTAAAGTAATCCCTTCCTTCTCTAATAAACCTTTTACTACATCATTTAAAATTTCAGCATGGGGTACTGGTGTAGCACCTACCACAATCTTATCAGCCTTCACACTAGCTTCTTTACTACCTCCACATCCAACTGCCAATACTCCTACCAATAATACAGCTATTAAAATAAGTAAATTTCTTTTCATCTTCTCTCCTCCTCAAAGTATTAATTTACAATTTATAATACACAATGTACAATTAAGACATTAAATAGTAGTTCTCTAAAAAATTAATTGTAAATTGCCAATTGTACATTGTCAATCTTCTTTAACTGTGGTCTAAACTTCTGGCTAAATAATTACCTAAGTTTTGAACAATCTGAACTATCACCACTAATAACACAACTGTTTTAATCATTACATCAGTCTGGAAGCGATGATACCCATAACGGATTGCTATATCTCCTAAGCCACCAGCTCCAATCGCCCCAGCTATCGCTGAATAGCCAATTAAACTAATAGCAGTAATTGTTAACCCTAAGACCAAAGATGGTAAAGCCTCTGGTAATAGTACCTTACTGATAATCTCCCAAGGATTTGCACCCATAGCTTGAGCTGCCTCTATGACACCACTATCAACTTCTTTTAAAGCACCTTCTACAATCCTTCCAATAAAGGGTATAGCTCCAATTGTCAAGGATACAACAGCTGCTGAAGTTCCAATTGAAGTCCCTACTATTATTCTAGTAAAGGGAATTAAAGCTACCATCAAGATAATAAAAGGAATTGATCTAGTGATATTTATAAAGGTGCTCAATATCAAATTTATAGCTTTATTCTCTAAAATATTACCTTCTTCACTAACGACTACTCCTACTCCCAAAGGAATTCCAAATAAAGCTCCTAAGAGCATCGAGATTGAAACCATATAAGATGTCTGTAAGATTCCTTGCCATAAGAGCCCACTATCCTTAATTAGAAGAGACAACACTTCCTTCATTCTCAATCACCTCCACTTTAACCTCTAATTCTTCAATTAGATAATTAATTCCATCTTCTATTAATGCTGGAGTCTCACAGGTTAATTCAATAATTAATGTTCCAAAAGGTGTTCCTTGAATCTTATCTATGTTACCATAAAGTATATTGGCATCAATTGCAAAGTTATGCACCAATTCCGAAATCATTGGCTTTCCTGCTGATTCACCGATAAAAGATACCTTAACCAATCTACCCTTGTCTGGATTAGCCACAGTTACTCTAGATAACAACTCCTCTGGAACATTTGCATTGATTACCCTCTCGATAAATCTCTTAGTAACCTCTGCTTGCGGATTAGTAAAGATATCAATTACATCACCATGCTCAGCAATACTTCCTTTATCTAGAACTGCAACCTTGGTACATATCTCTTTAATCACTTCCATCTCATGGGTTATGATTACGATAGTAATCCCCAACTTATCATTAATCTCTTTTAAAAGTTCCAAGATAGAGTGAGTAGTCTCAGGATCTAAAGCTGAAGTAGCTTCATCACAGAGCAATACCTTAGGATCATTTGCCAAAGCTCTAGCAATACCTACTCTCTGCTGTTGCCCTCCACTAAGTTGACTAGGATAGTTATTAGCTTTATCAGATAGACCGACCAACTCTAACAATTCTGCTACTTTAATAGCAATCTCCCTCTTAGTCTTACCTGCAATCTCTAAAGGAAAGGCCACATTATCAGCTACAGTCCTTGATTTAAGTAGATTAAACCTTTGAAAGATCATTCCCATCTCTTTTCTGGCTTCACGCAATTTATGGTTACTTAATTTAGTAATATCTTGACCATCTATAATAACCTCTCCTGATGTTGGCTCTTCTAGTAGGTTAAGACAACGAATTAGAGTGCTCTTTCCTGCACCACTTGGTCCAATTACTCCAAAGATTTCTCCCTCATCTATCTCTAGATTAATATTATCAAAAGCCACTACTTGCTTATCCTTACTCTGATAAACCTTTGTTAAATTATTGATCGTAATCATAATACTTCCTTCTCTCCTTATTAAAAGAATTCCCCTCTTCTGCCTAATAGAGAAGAGGGGATAATATTTTTAATCCCTTCTCTTATCTATCAGGAATTAGCACCGCCATAGAAATTGAGTTTTATTATAAGTATAAGTCTAAGTAAGAACCATATCTTAACTCAAACTTAATCTTAAACTCAGACTCAGCGTACTACCGGTTGCTGGGCTTCATTGGGCCAGTCCCTCCACCTCTCTTGATAAGAATCTGTATAACAGTGACAAGTACTAAGTGACGAGCAATTAGCAAAAACTTGTTACTTATACTTTTTTATAGGTCTTCCTCAACCTTTGTGAAAATATATTATTACACTCTTAGCCACAGGTTTTAACCTGTGGTGCTACCATAGATTTTGTATAGACTACGGGTTAAAACCCGTAGCTAGATAATAATTTAAAATTATTATTACTTGTAATCACAAAGTCCGTTGTTGAACCTTTTTTATTAATTCCTATATTTAACCAAAAAACTTCTTCTCTATAAGAGAAGAAGTTTTACCGTCTTCTCTTATCTATCAGGAATTAGCACCTTTCCCCTTGCAGGGGGGTTGCTGGGTTTCATAGGGCCGGTCCCTCCACCTCTCTCGATAAGAGTTACTTATTTAAGTTATTAGTATCATATCAATTTATTTATCATTTGTCAACAGCTTTTGAAAAATTGCTTATAGCAAATCTTTCAAAGCCTTACTTAGCTGGTCAGGGCAAGAGGTTCCATTGCGACATTCAATTCCTGCTAATTTATCAGCTACATACTCAACAGTCTGCCCCTCTGCTAAAGCCGAAATAGCTGACTGATTACCATTACAACCCCCAATAAACTTTACCTTCTCAATAACCTTTGCATCATTAATCTTAAATCTAATCTCTCTGGCACATACTCCACTTGTTTTAAAGACTTGCATTCTAACGACCTCCTAAATTATTAACTGATTAAATTATACCAGAGAGTTAAATAATAAATCAACTAATATCAGATTTATTAGAAGTTATCAAGCTAGTGCACTCTCATCACCTGAATCTAAGGTAAATAAGCAAGAAGACCTAAATTTATCCTTATATTCCCTCAACTCTTCAAAATCAATCTCTTCTGGTAAGGGTATCACCTGCAAATCTGCTTTTGGCAGTTCATCATAAGCTTCAGGCTTTTTGGCAAATACATTGACATTAGGAATTCTGCCCATTTCTGCTACCAGACGTAAGTATTCTTTGGCATCTTCATCATACTCTTGATTCTCAAGCTCTGCAATCATTCTTAGGTTTGCTTCCCAATTGAGTTTAAGCTTATAGGCTATTAATACAGCTAAATCCTGGTTATCTAACTCCATATCTAGGTCCCACTTAGGTCCTTGATTTTCAAACCAGAGATTCACATCCTCCTCTTTACCCATTCCTTTAACTGGATGCTCATCAAATAATAGCACTCCAATCTCATTTTGACGGCATATCTTAATCAGCTCTTTCATATCATCTTCACGTTTTGGATCTTCTGGCATCTGTAATAAGATGATATTTGGTTTAAAGAAGGTACTTCCAAAGGTCTGAATCCCAGCCTTTAAATTCTCACTAAACTCTGAGACTGTAATCACTGTCCATGAAGCAAATATCCCTTTCTTTCTAATTCCTTCAGTAAAATCTGATAGTTCATCAATTAACCTGTCCTTATCTTCCTTATCAGCAAGCCCTATTATCTTCAAAAAACCCTTTGGATAACAGATATTTTTAACAAATTTATAAGACTTGTCCAACCAAGCTGTATTCTCAATTGGTAAGAGTAGATTTGCTTTCCAGGTTCTCTCTTGATGTACAGCTAAATCATGCACCTTTTTAGCTGCCCATTCAGCTAATGCCTCAAATAAACCACTTCTAACATCACCAAAAGGAGCATTTAGGTGGCGTCTTAATAAAAGACCATGAATTACTAAAACAATTACTACTGCTATTATACTAAAGCTAGGATTGATGATAAACATCGCAAAGATACATCCCAAAGCACCTAGTAGCGAAACAAAATTTGGTATCCTAAACATTGGTCTAAAGCTAACTAACTGTAAGCTCTGTTCAATTAAAACCACTACATTAATCATAGTATAGGTGATTAAAAAGAACATTGTAATTAATGGCGCAAGTACATTTAAGTCTCTTAGCATAATTGCAGCTAAAACTATTGCCCCTGTCAGAAATAACGCATTTCTTGGTTCACCATTAACAGATTTTCTAGCAAACCACTTACCTTTAGGCAAGATATTACGATTACCAAGGGCCTGCAGTATCCTAGGTGCTCCTACAATAGAAGAAAGTGCTGATGAAAAAGTAGCTCCTAATAGACCTATTAAAACCGCTGGTCCCCAAATAGATTTATCAATCATCACTGTATAGTTCTCAATAAGCTCTGAAACTGATGCAGAACGGGCTAGCCAATAAGCCAAAGCAAGATAAATCACTACACTAACACCAATAGCACTCATTGTCCCTAAAGGAATATTTTTGCGAGGGTCTTTAAGTTCACCTGACATATTAGCACCTGCCATAATCCCAGTTGAGGCAGGAAAGAAGACTGCAAATACTGCCCAAAATCCTATTCCTGAAAAGTTATTCTCTGGTGAACCAGGAAATTTACCTATCCATTGAATATCAAAGTGCATAGAACCAGTAACTGCTGCTATCCCTACACTTAATAATGAAATCCCTATAATGACTAAAATAAAATGCTGTATTTTAAATGCAAAGTTAGCACTAATAAAGGCAATAGTAAATAGAACAAAAAAGGTAATCAAGTCTATCAATATCGCTGGATGATTGGGAAAAAGCCATTGCCACCCACTACGAAAACCAAAGATATACATTGCTACAGCTAATGTCTGAGATAAGTATAAAGGTACTCCAATACTTCCACCAACCTCAAGACCTAAAGACTGGGAGATAACCGAAAAAGCCCCTCCAGCACCAATTCTAATATTAGTTGTTATTGAAGATAAAGATAGGGCAGTACAAGTAGTAATTCCAAAGGATAAAAGAATAATCCCCCAAGAGCCTAATAATCCTGCATTACCTACTACCCAGCCTAACCTTAAGAACATTATTACCCCTAAAATAGTCAATAATGTTGGTGTAAATACACCAGAGAAGGTACCAAATAGCTGAGATTTATCCTCCTTCTTTCCCTTAGCTTGTTCTCCTAAGCTCTTCTTTTCATTATTTTCTAAAGCAACTTTAGAATTATCCATTAACAATCCTCCTTTATCCTATTTAATATACTTATGTAAGTTTATATTGGTAAAAAAATAAAGCTAGCTATTTAAAATAGTTAGCTTATTAAGGTCAATTTATCGATATCAGTAATTATTACTACTATATTTATATAGTATATTATTCTAAGTTTGATGTCAAATTATAGGAGATTGGCTCATTATTGAATCAATAGTTTTATTATTCATTTAAATATTCCATAGCAGATTGAACTAAAATAGCTATTCCAATAGGCAATGCCTCTTCATCTAGATTGAACTTAGGGTGATGCCAAGGATAGATCTTTCTATCAGAATTACTGACTCCCAGATGTAAGAAGAAGCCTGGTACCTCTTTGGCATAACTAGCAAAATCCTCTCCTGCCATCAAGGGATTCTTTAAAATAATGGTATTCTCTGTACCAATTAACTGCTTACTTACTTTGGTGACTACAGCAGTTAACTGCTCATCATTCTCTAAAACCGAGTGACCAAATTGATAATCAAAGGTATAACCACCACCAAAGATATCGGTAACTCCATCGATAGTCTGCTCCATCAATAAAGGTACTTTATCTCTAACCTCTGGATTTACAGTCCTAACTGTTCCTTCTATCATGACCTCATCAGCAATGACATTATAGCTCTCACCACCACACAGTTTACCAATGGTCAAGACAGCTGGCTCTACTGGACTGATCCTTCTACTGACAATCGACTGTAAATTCTGAACTATATCAGCAGCGATAATAATTGCATCAATAGTCTCATGGGGAGCTGCACCATGCCCACCTTCACCTTTGACAGTTATCTTAAACTTATCGGTAGCAGCCATAATTGGACCTTCTTTAATTCCTACAGTACCGACTTCTAACTGGGGATTGACATGAATTCCAAAGATAGCTTCTACCTTTGGGTCTTCTAACACCCCTTCTCCAATCATAGTCTCGGCACCACCAGGCATTTCAGTCTGCTCTTCATTTGGTTGGAAGATGAATTTGACACTCCCCTCTAGTTCTTCTTTAAATTTAGTCAGTAACTTGGCTACACCTAAGACCATAGCAGTATGAGAGTCATGCCCACAGGCATGCATCTTTCCTTCATTCTGAGACTTATATTCACATTCATTCTGCTCTTTAATTGGTAGAGCATCCATGTCTGCCCTAATAGCAACTACCTTGTCTCTATTCTTACCTTCTAAAAAACCTACAACACCAGTCCTTGCTATACCTTCCTCTACCTCTAAACCTAAAGACCTTAAATAATTAGCTACCAGCTTTGCAGTCTCCCATTCTTCAAAGCCCAATTCGGGGTTGGCATGAATCTCTCGCCTAATTTTAATAATCTCCTCCTTTATCTCTAAAGCCTCTGCTTTCATATTTATCATAAATTTACCACCTCTTTTTTCCATTATATTTACTTATAAGAAAATCGTGTTTCTAAGTCTTTAGTTTAAAGTAAATTAGATTATTTATGCTAAGAAGCGGTAAACTTATCATTAGATAATCTCCTTGATTTTAAAATTCAATTAATAATCATGGTTTTAAAAAAAGAAAAATAATTTCTTAATATCATGTTACAAAAAAGAATATTAATACCTTGATTTGTTTAAATCCTCTTTTATATAATCACTGTTAGCACTTTCATTTCTATTTACCTTAGGAATCAGTCCAACCCATTCATAATAATGAAGTGTATCTGGTGTAAAATCAAACCTTTAACTCATTTCTGAAATCTGTATCTA
This sequence comes from Orenia sp., assembly GCF_055140805.1. Classification (NCBI taxonomy): domain Bacteria; kingdom Bacillati; phylum Bacillota; class Clostridia; order Halanaerobiales; family Halobacteroidaceae; genus Orenia; species Orenia sp. The sequence continues at coordinate 10,021 of NZ_JBSQYM010000027.1, read as the reverse complement.
ATTCACCTCCAACAATACTTTACTATCTTAAGTTAACTTAAAATCAAGATCTTTTTTATCTAATATAACTATTATATTTTATTTATCTAACTCAATTATTAACTGAACGCTCTAGCAAATTCTTTCAACATTACTATCTCCTCAATATCACTTGCAAAGATGATATATTATCATTAAATTCTTTTAATAAAAGAAGCTATCGACTAGTGATTTACTCTCTAGCACAATAGCTTCTTAGAAACTTTGATTATATTAATCTTACTGATTTTCTGTTGCTTGTTTATTCTGCATTATAAGCAGTCTTTAAAATATCTAGAATCTCTTCTGATGTCAACTTCCTATATCCACCTAAAATTACTGTAGAGTTTGCAATCTTTGGTAGCATCTCTTTCGTTGCTCCAAGTTCTTGTAAATTAGTAACAATACCACACTCTTTAATAAAATCTTCTAAAGCGTCAATACCAGCAAGGGCTAGCTCTTCTTTGCTTTTTCCCTCTTGTTCAATACCCCAGACTTGTGTTGCAAAACGAGCAAATTTATCAAGACCATCTTTATAGATTGCACGATAATATGGTAGTGAAACCGCTGCCAGTCCCATACCATGGGCACAATCTGTATAGGCACCCAACTGATGTTCAATCATATGTACCTGCCAGTCTTGAGTCTTACTTAATCCCATTATAGGATTCATTGCCAGAGTAGAACTCCACATTAAGTTACTTCTAGCTTCATAATTCTTAGGATCTTCAACTGCAACCTTGGCACTATGAATAATAGAACGAAGCAACCCTTCAATCAAGTAATCAGTTGTTACATCATCTTCACCAGAAAAATAAGATTCCATCAGATGAGACATCATATCAAAGATTCCACTTACCATTTGATATTCTGGTAATGAATAAGTATATTCAGGATTTAAGATTGAAAACTCCGGATTCACTTCTGCAGGAAAGACACGTCCCATCTTCAATTTCATCTCATCATTGGTAATAACGGAACCGCCGTTCATCTCAGATCCTGTTCCGGCTAATGTGAGTATTGATCCTACCGCTACAATTTTATTATTAACTGGTGCAAAATCCAGCCAATATTTTTTCCATGGATCCTCCTCACAGTGTGCCGATACCGAAATTGCTTTAGCGCAGTCAATAACAGAACCTCCACCTACTGCTAAGATTAAATCAACATTGTTTTCTTTAACAAGCTTGGCACCTTCTTGCACCTTTTCATAAGTTGGATTGGGCATAATTCCAGGTAATTCTACGACATTTTTTCCACTGTGTTCTAAAATCTCAGTAACTTGGTCATACAATCCAATCTTTTTAATTGAACTTCTACCATAAGCTAACATGATTGTATCACCGTAATTTGCTAATTCTGTTTTTAAATTATCTAATGAATCTTTTCCAAAATAAATTGTAGTTGGATTTTGATAAGTAAAATCTAAATTCATTTTTATTCCTCCATTTCTTTGTATACATATACAAACTGATAATTATTATATTTCTTATTCTTATTTCAACTTACTATATTGCTCATCAGTTACTGGTTCACACCATTCATTACTTGTTTCTTCTCCTGGAACGCTAAAAGCAAGGTGGCTAAACCAAGAATCTGCCTTTGCTCCATGCCAGTGTTTTACTTCTGTAGGTATAGTGATTACCATACCTGGCTCAAGACTGACTGGCTCTTCTCCTTCTTCTTGATACCATCCACTTCCAGCTGTACAGATTAAGATCTGCTCCCCTCCTGTTTTGCCATGATGAATATGCCAGTTATTACGACATCCTGGTTCAAAAGTAATGTTTGCAATAAATACTGGATCTTCTTTAAACCTTGTCAGTGGATTCAAAAATGATTCCCCGACAAAATACTTAGCAAACATTGTATTTTCTTGCCCTTTACCAAAGGTGTTTTGCTTGTTAAATTTTTCCTCATTGCTAATTTTCATAATTTTTCTCCTCCTTAAAAATAAATAATTAACTTTTTTTATGACTCTAATATCTTAAAATTTTTATTAATTATTTAGCATTTATTCTGAATTAAGTTGAGTGCTGATTTTTTCTAATTACTACAGTTCTCCACCATAGACAGGAAACATACTAGCATCTCCATAGTCCTCGATTTGTTCCATATCTTTTAAAATTTCCATATCTTCTTTAGAGATAGTAAAATCCACTTCTGCATTACTTTTTATATGTTCTGGATTTGAGCTCTTAGGTAAAGGAAGAAGACCAAGTTGGAGATCATAACGAATACACAGTTGTGGTATAGAAACGTCATATTTTTCTGCCATTTCTGATACTCTCTGATTTTTAAATAATTCTCCATGTCCAATTGGTGAATACGCTTCTACTAGAATATCTTTGTCCTGTGCATATTCAATTAGGTCTTTAGGTGTATTGCTTATATGTGCCAAAATTTGATTGACCATTGGTTTGACAGAGCATGTCTCTAGAATGTTATCAATGTCTACTTTTTCAAAGTTAGAAAGACCGATTGCACGAAGCTTTCCTGCTTGATATGCTTCTTCAAGAGCTCTCCAGACTTCACGATTTCCTTCTAGATAATGATTATCTTCATGGAACTCAGTCCATGGTTTTGGGCTGTGAATAATCATCATATCAATATAATCAAGTTTCATCTTGTCAAGTGATTGATCGATTGCTGCAACTGCTTCTTGATATGACTTTATTTCTGCAGCAATTTTTGTAGTGACAAAGATATCCTCTCTATTAACACCACTTGCTTTAATTCCCTCTCCAACTCCACTTTCATTACCATATGCCTGTGCTGTATCAATATGACGATAACCAATTTCTATCGCTTCCTTAACTACCTCTACAACATCATCATTATCAATCATCCACGTTCCAAGACCTAGTTTTGGAATCTCTACTCCATTAGATAAAGTATACTTTTCTTCTAAAACCATAAATAACATCTCCTTTTTTATATTTTTTAGTTGTTTAAGAATTATGTTCTAGATAAATTTGAGCTGATTTTAAGATATTTTAATTATACAGAGATCTCAGTTTTAGCTACAATAATATTTTCTCTTAATTGATAAAATTGCTTACCTACCTGACAATTATATTTTGTAAAAGCAGAGAGTTTTACCCTCTTCTTTTAATGAATTTTTAGAGGTTTTCTTTAAAGAATGATTCTAATTTATCAAATGGAATCAGATCAACTCTATCATATAAGTCTACATGAATTGCATCTGGTACCACATACAGTTCTTTTGGCTCTGCAGCTTGTTCGTAAACAGTCTCACTAAAGTAATTTGAATGAGCATTTTCTCCAACAATTAACAATATAGGACGTGGTGAAATATCATCAACATTAGTCAAAAGCGGGAAGTTCATGAATGCCATTTGACTTGTGTTTGTAAATGCAGTAATAGAATTTGGATGATATCCCCGTTTAGTTGCATAATAATCCATAAATCTTGCAGCAACAGGAGGTAATCCTTTAGGAACCTCTTTAAGGGGCATTTCTACATCTGGGAATGCTATATTTAATTCTGCACCACCTTTTCTAAAATCTACCCAGCGTTGCTTAGAAAGTTCCTCCAACGTTTGATCACGTTGTTCATCTGTCATTGTCTCTCCTAGACCATTACGAATATATCTACTTATATCGTACATACTTGCTGTTGCGATAGCTTTGATTCTCTTATCTACTTGTGCTGCAGTAAGAGCAAAACCACCACTACCACAAATACCAACTGCACCAATTCTTTCTCTATCTATATAAGGGAGAGATCCTAAATAATCAACACCTGCACTAAAATCTTCTACAAAGAAATCCGGCGATGAAAGATGTCTTGGCTTTCCACCACTCTCACCATTAAAAGAAGGATCAAAAGCTAATAATACAAATCCTCGCTGTGCCAATTGATTTGCATATACACCAGGTCCTTGTTCTTTAACTCCGCCATAGGGAGGTCCAATAACTAATGCTGGATGTTTTTTAGTCTTATCAAAATCCTTAGAATAATATAAGTCACCAGCAAGTGTAATACCATATCTGTTCTTGTAGCTAACAGATGTTCTTGTTACCTGGTTACTTAATTCAAATGTGTAATAATCTGTTACCATTGCACTTGCTCTTCCTACAAAGACAAAGAGCATTCCTAGTATCATCATCATAATAGTTTTTTTCATTGTAACACCGTCCTCTTTTCTGTAAATTATTTCAAATCTTTAAAGTTGAACCTCCTAATAATACTGTATCATCTGGAGTTAACTCCATGTCAAATTTTTTTGAAATAATTTTAATAATAACTATATAATTAGCTGCTTTTGATTTTTTAAGTAAATATCACTATTATCTGATAAAACCTTAACCTTAATTCTGGTTGTTAAACCCAAAGCAGGTTTTGCTCATGATTTTGATATATTTAATTGTACATTAAGTTTGGAAAAGGTGTTCTCAAGTTAAATTTAACTAACATAATGAGTTAATTTAAATAACAAACATCTAGAAGTTTTATTATAGACTCTTGTTAACTCTAAATATTTATGAAATTAATTTATTTCAATAAGTTCATACTCCATTGTTCCCAATCCTATTTTTTCTGCATGTCGAAGAGATACCCTACCATTTTCAAAAAGTTTTTCTCCGCTGTTCTTCTGAACTAAGTCCAAACAGGCTGTATCTAAGGCAACCGGATCTTTCCCAGCTACAATACCAATATTATCTGTAATTGGTTTCATAGGTATTCCTGTACAGTCACACTCCTTGGTAATATTGTGAACAAAGCTAATGTAGATGATATCCTTGTCTTTGGATGCTCCGTAGGCATATTCTGAAAGCTTCTCATAAAAATCAGATCCTGACCATGAATTACTAATTGCACTTTTAGGGCAAACAGCAATACATCCGGCACAACCAGTACATTTACTATCATCAATTTCTGCTGTATCTACTATATTGATGGCATCAAAATCGCATTTATCCACGCAAATACCACAAGAAATACATTTTTTAGCCTCTATGATAGGAGATATATCAGTATGCTGTTCCAACTTTCCACCACGAGCAGCAAAACCCATAGCAAGCTGCTTTATAGCACCACCAAACCCTGCTGCAATATGTCCTTTAAAATGACTTGTAACAATAAATTGTCTATATTTCTCATATTCCTTACCTATTTTACATTTATTGAAAAAGTCTTTGTTTATTTCTACCTCATAGTATTGTGTCCCTATCTCTCCGTCTGCTATTATAATTGGAATCTGTGTAAAACCATGAGATTTTGCTGTTTTAATATGATCCTCTGTGGTAGTCCTTGATCCCCTATATAATACATTGGTTTCAATATAAGAGGTCAATACTCCCTCTTCTTTTAGATAATTTATGATTCCATCATAACATTTTGCAGGAATAAAGGTTTTGTTTTCTTTTTCACCAAAGTGAACTTTTATAGGTACTTCTTTTTCAAAGCTATATCCAGTTTCTGATACTATTTTTTTCAATAGCTCCACAGCATATTTTCCAAGCCAATCATAATCTGACTCTGAATTCTTAACAAAATATACTTTACTCAAGTTAACACTTCCTTTTCTATATTTTTTGATATGATTAAAGTAAAGGATAAAAAAATTTAAATCAATGGTTTTCAACTTCTCACTTGCTAGTGTTGTATTTACATAGATCTGTTATTAAACTTATAATGAAGGGGAACTCCGACAATAAATACAGAGTTCCCCAAAGATCACATTTAAAATACTATTACACCTAAGTGACAAAAGATTCTTAGATTACTCTATTTTAGACTATCTATAAAAAATGAGGTCAATTTATCAAAGGGAATCAAATTAACCCTATCATAGAGATCCACATGTCCAGCACCTGGAACAATATAGAGTTCCTTTGGTTGGGCGGCACGCTTGTATGCATCTTGACTAAATTCGATAGAATGGGCTTGATCACCGGTAATAAACAGCATCGGACGTGGAGAAATAGTCTCAATATCCTCGAACGGGTAGAAGTTCATGAACTTCATATTACTGGTTAACGTTGGATGTGTTGTTAGCTCAGGCGATGAACTTTCAGGCGTGTACTCACCTCTTGGTGTACGATAAAAATCATAAAACTCACGCTGGATTGGATCTGTATCTTCAGTCAGCTTATGTACTGCTCCACTGGTATATTTGGTTTCACCACCAATAAACTCAACATAGCGTTGCTCTGCTGCCTCTGCAATGATAGCTTTTCTTTGCTCAAGGGTTTGTGAATTGTTAAGTGCATTACGGTTGGCTGCTCCCATATTATACATACTTACTGTTGCAATAGCTTTCATCCGTGGATCGATTTTAGCTGCACTGATCACAAAGCTCCCACTACCACAGATACCAAGAACACCAATTCGCTCTCTATCGACAAAGTCCTGGGTACCTAGATAATCGACGGCAGCGCTGAAATCCTCGGCATATATATCCGGTGAAACAGCGTTGCGTGGCTGACCTTCACTCTCTCCCCAAAAAGACAGATCCAAAGATAATGTAATAAATCCTTGCTCTGCCATTTTTGTAGCATACAGATTCGCACTCTGTTCTTTTACTGCACCCATAGGATGACCAACGATGATTGCAGAATTTTTAGTATCCTGCTTCAAGTCTTTGGGAACGAAAAGATTCCCTACAACTTTCATCTGGTATTGATTTTTGAACTCAACTTTCTGCATACTTACCTTATCACTCTTGTAAAAGTTGTCTGCTCCATTTTTAGAACTCATACTAATCTCTCCTTTTCTATTTTGTGTTAATTATTATAAATCACGAAAAAATATCCTTATTATCCCTTTTGTTGTACTCCTCAGAACATAAGCAGATAGGTTTAATAATACCTAATTACTTTTGGGATAAATGAAATATTACTTATTGATGAAATTTATCTTTGATTTCACCATTAATAATACCTTATCATCTGGAGTTAACTCCAAGTCAAATTTTTTATTTTAAAGAATAATTAAGCTAACGCATTTAGCCAATCTGATAATTTACTTTCTATATCAACAGCTCCACTACCATAAACTACAAATTCTTCTGCAAATTTCGACTCAGGACAGAGTTTAGTAATATCCGCAACTATACTGCCCTGACCACCTCCCCCATGAGTTAAAAAAGGCACAACTGTTATCTTAGATAGATCATATTCACTCAAAAATGCTGCAACTGGTGGTGCTATTGTATTTGACCAATTAGGGGTTCCTATAAAAATTCTAGTATATGAGTCGACATTATTTATTGTTGTTTTAAGTGGTGGCTTATAACCTGTTCTAATCTCTTTTTTAGCCCGTTTTATAACTGCACTATATGACGAAGAATAAGGCTCTTGGCATTTTATTTCAACAAGCTTTCCACCAATTTTTTGTTCGATTAATTTAGCTATTTTGGCAGTATTGCCAGACCAAGAATAATAAGCTATGAGATTTTTCTCTGGCATATAAATACCTCCTTATTGATTCTAGTTATGACCAACAACTTTATGAGGGATATAAGGCTCTTCTAAGAACTCTAACTCTTCTTTACTCAGCTTTACTGATACTGCTGGAACAGCACTTTCTAGATGAGAGAGTTTTGTAGTTCCTATAATAGGAATAGTCACTGGGTTTTTGTGCATCAGCCAAGCTAGTGCTATTTGAAACATTGGAATTTTTCTTTCTTTAGCAATTTGACTGACTCTTTCTACAATCTGTCTATCAGCATCTTCAGTCGAGCCATATTTACTCTTAGCTATCTTATCGGTCTCATAACGTTCTGTACTTGCTGACCAAGGACGAGCTAATCTCCCAGAGGCTAGAGGACTATATGGAGTTAGAGCAATATTCTCTTCTCTACAAAAGGGGATCATTTCCCTTTCTTCTTCGCGATAAATGAGATTTAAATGATTCTGCATCGATACAAATTTAGTCCAGCCATTCTTCTCAGCTACATATTGAGCTTTTTGAAACTGCCAAGTATACATTGCTGATGCACCAATATATCTTACCTTACCAGACTTTACAAGATCATGCAGGGCTTCCATTGTCTCTTCTATTGGTGTCTCATAATCCCAGCGATGGATAATATAAAGATCAACATAATCTGTATCAAGGCGTTCAAGGCTCTTATCAATTTCACTCATAATTGCTTTGCGAGAAAGTCCAGCACCATTTGGACCCTCATATGCTGGGAAATAAACCTTGGTTGCAATGACAATCTCATCCCTATTGGTATAATCTTTTAAGGCTTTACCCAATATTTCTTCACTTTTTCCCATTGAGTATACATTTGCAGTATCAAAAAAATTGATTCCTAACTCTAAAGCCTTCTTAATAATTGGACGACTCTCTTCTTCGTTTAGCAACCAGGAATGAATCCAATTTGCTGTATCTCCAAAACTCATACAGCCAAGACAAAGACGAGATACATCCAACCCTGTATTCCCCAGCTTTACATATTCCATCAAATCACCCTCCTAATTGTGGATATGTTTTATTTTATCTTTAAATCTTCTTCTGCTAGCACTACCCTCTCTTCATACCCATCAATCTTATTATCCAAACGTTTTAATACCTCTTTCATCTCTTCAATTCTTTCATAAAGCTCATTACGCTGTTCTATTAAAAGTTCTTTTCTGGCTTGGATAGTAGAGTTTCCCTGTTGAAACATATCTACATACTCGATCAAGGCTTCTATAGAGATACCAGCATTTCTCATACATTTAATAAATTCAATCCACCCACAATCCTCTTCCCCATAATCTCTATTACCGCTTTCATTTCGCTTTACCTCAGGAAGCAATCCAATCCGTTCATAATAGCGGAGTGTATCTGGTGTAAGATCAAATCTTTCACTAACTTCTGAAATTCTCATTTAATTCCACCTCCAATAATACTTTATCATCTAGAGTTAACTCCAGATCAAGTTTTTTTAATTTACGCCCTATGCTAGTAACTAATACAATAAAGAGATATTAAGACACTTTTGTTGTTAGGTAGATAGGTGGGTAGATGGTTAGGAACTGCCTAACTATCTAACCCTCCAACTCCCAACTACCAAATTAAAAAGTATCGCTTTTTCTCTATAAAAAGAAGCTATTAATTTTTAAATTTCACTGGCATAATAGGTTAATTTACTTTTCCTCTGCTTCTGGTATAACTTCATTAATACAAGCAAGTGCATTCAAAGTTCTTGGATATCCAATATAAGGTATGCTCTGAGTCAATGCAGACAGTAGAACTTCTTTATCATTGCCAACACTTAGATTTCCTGCCACATGTGCTTTTAGCTGACTCTCACAACCACCTAAGGCACAAAGAATTGAAAATGTAAGCAGTTCTCTCATCTTCAAATCAAGTCCACCTCTAGTATAAAAATCACCAAAGCACATAGCAGACAGGTAATACTTTTTAATATGCTTTTGATTCTCTGGTGTATCTTCATGCATCTTATCAATTACATCACCAAAGATAGACTTCTGTACCTCTAGCCCCTTATCAAAGCGAGTATCTTCACTAACCTCTTTTTTGCTTTCTATAGGAAGAGAGATATCCAATTCTCCAAAGACCTCATTAGCTACATCTAGTGCTTCTATGACCTTAGAAATACCAATATATGGAGCAGATTGATATAATGCCTCTTTTATCTCTACTGGGCCTACTCCAATATTTAATGCTCCTTTAACATGAAGTTTTAGCTCTTTTAAGGTCTGATTAGTAGTCAACACCACTAGTGTTATAAGTTCACGATCTTTATCTGTTAAGTTACCATGACTATAAACATCACCATAAATAAAGTTCTTCACAATCTCACCAAAATCAGGGTCTGTTTTAGAAATTACCAGCTTATTATCACCAAATAATTTTGACATTGTCTCTTTAGCTTGATTTAGTCTATTCATTCTTTATCCTCCTAATTTAATAAATTATTATCATACGCGTTAACTTAAGCCGAATTTTGACAATTAGTCAATGGAATAGTATATTCCATCAATCTGTCTAAAGTTGTTTTTCGCTTACGTTTCTCAT
>NZ_JBSQYM010000026.1:0-23988 GCF_055140805.1 Orenia sp. | reverse complement strand
TTGCAACGAATCTCACGAATTGACGCGAATTAAAATCAAGAGTTTTTAAATCTTTAATTTAATCTATTAATATCCTAATTCGTGTGATTCGCATTAATTTGCACCCCAAGAGTACTTCTTCGGATAAATTACCTCAGGGCGTTGCTAAATTAATTTAAATTCTTTTTCATGTTCTATATAGATTTTAAAAAGTTTTTGAATTTATCGGTGAAAATCCGTGAATATCTGTGGCAAAAAATTGTTTTGAATTAGTTTTTAATTATAGAAAACTGAGGGTAGCCTATTTTTATTCTTTATTCACACTCACACTAATCACTCACACTCAACGGAGGTGGAATAGATGGAGTTTGATATATTTATAAATGCAATTCCTAGTATGGGGTTATTAGGAGCATTATTTGCTGGAGGATTAGCTTACTCATCGGTGAAATTTAAGGTAGAAGAAGATCCGCGCAAAGGAGAGATAGAGAAGGCCTTGCCAGGTGCTAACTGTGGTGCCTGTGGTTATCCTGGCTGTGCTAGTTTTGCTGAGGCTGTAGTTGAGGGAGAGACTGTCTGTGATGGTTGTCCTGTTGGTGGTCCAGATGTAGCTGAGCAGGTGGCAAATATTATGGGAATTGATGCAGGTTCATCTTCAAAAGAGAGAGAGGTTGCTCAGCTTCTCTGCCAAGGGGGTAAAGCAGAAACCTTTAATCAAGCAGAGTACCAAGGGATACCTAAATGTAGGGCAGCTAATAGAGTAGCTAATTCTAAATCCTGTGAATATGGCTGTTTAGGCTTTGGAGATTGTGTTAGTGTCTGTGCTTTTGGTGCAATGTATATGGATGATAATGGTCTTCCAGTAATTGATACTGATAAGTGTACAGGATGTGGCAAGTGTGTTAGTGAATGTCCAAGAAGTATTATCACTTTAATGAGCAATACAGAACATATAGTAGTCAGATGTAAGAGTGTTTTAAAAGGAAAAGAGGTTAAGCAGGCTTGTGAGAAAGGCTGTATTGCTTGTACCTTATGTGCTAAGAAGTGCCCTGTTGATGCTATAGAGATGGTAGATAATCTTCCAGTAGTTGACCCAGAGACCTGTGTGGGCTGTGGAGCCTGTGTTCAGGTTTGTCCAACAGATGCAATTTTGAATACACCTTATGAGACTATTAAGATTGAAAAGCCAAAGGAAGAGGTTCTTGTAATCACTGAGGACTGTGTAGGCTGTACCTTATGTGCTAAAAAGTGTCCTGTGGATGCTATTGCAGGGGAGCCTGGCAGTAAGCATCAATTAGATACTAAAGCCTGTATTAACTGTGGACAGTGTGTGAAGGTCTGTCCAAAGGATGCAATTGAATATCAAGAAGTATAAAGGGTAAAGAACTTTGTGTCGAGTGTGAGCTATGAGTGTGAGTGTGTGTAAAACTTCTTTTTATTAGGGTTTACTCACACTCACACACCCACTCACGCTAATTTTAAAATACCCATTAAGCGATATTATCTATAAAATTAATTATTCTAATTATAAATGTAAGAATTGCTAAGTTAGATAACTATAGAAAGGAAGGGAGGCAGATGTACTTAATAGCTTTATTAATTTTAGGAATGGCTGTCAGTCTAGATAGTTTTTTATATGGTATGGTTTATGAAATTTGTAATATCAAAGTTAAGAGGATCTCATTATTATTATTCGCTTTAGCTAGTTTGGTAACATTAATTATTTTTGGTGTAATAGGTAAATTACTTATTATTTTATTGCCAGTTATTTTGGCAAAGATAATTGCTATTATAGCTTTAGTTATATCTTCTCTAGCCATTTTAAGAGATATGGTAACTTATAGGAAGGGAACCTTAAAGATTACCCCGAAAGAAGGGCAGAACTTTTATATGTTAGGCCATAAGACAAATTATGATAATTTCTCAAAATTAATATATTACCCGGTAGTTTCTAAAGAGTTGAGAGAGGCGAGCATCTTAGAAGGGTTGTCCTTAGGGGTGATTATGAATTTAGATGGAGGAGTGGTTATGTTAGTATTAGGGATCATGCGGGGCAGAATTATTCTCTCTGCTATAATCTTGACATTACTATGTCTAAATTCTTATAAGTTGGGGAATATATTAGTAATGAAAGATTTTATTAACAAGTTAAAATGAGATAAGTCTAAGCCTAAGTTTTAATCTTAATCTAAAAAATATAACAATCGATAGTCAATCATGTTATAATGATATGTAGCATTCTATTATATCTTTTGTGGGATTTTACAATTATTTTTATTGGGTTAGTTGGTTTATAAAAGTCCTAATCTTGATATAATATTGAAGGAAGGTTTTTAATTTATGGACTCAATTAGAGATAAATTAATATTAGCCCTATTGGTGGCAGGAGCAATAGTGTTACATATTTTGGAGTTTATGCTACCTACCACCTTGCTCTTTCCTGGAGCAAAGTTGGGATTAGCAAATATTATTACCTTATTAGTATTGAGCAACTATGGTTTTTTAAGTGGCTTACAGGTACTATTAATGAGAATAATCATCTCATCATTATTAATAGGTACTTTTTTAACTACAAGTTTCTTCTTGAGTTTAACAGGTGGATTATTTAGCTTCTTAATTATGAGTATCTTCTATTACTATAGTTCTAGATTTAGTCTAATTGGTATTAGTGTTTGGGGGTCTGCTTCTCATAATTTAGGGCAAGTAATTATGGCTTATTTGCTAATGTCAAATTGGAGAATCATATTCTATTTGCCCTATCTTCTAATTCTATCTTTGCCAACAGGGGTCTTTATAGGGATAATTGTATTAAAATTAGAAAAATATTTAAAATTTGATTTGATGAATAAGCAGGAATTTGACAAAAATTAACGAATTAAATACCGAAGGCTATTTAAGCCTGTATTATGGAGGAATTTGCAATGGAAAAGATTGTATTGGCTTCTGGTTCACCACGAAGAAAGTCCTTATTAGAACAGTTGAATCTTGAATTTAAGGTTGTAGTAAGTGATGTAGATGAATCTAAAGTCAAGAAAAAGAGTCCTAAAGAATTAGTAAAGAGACTATCTTGTCTAAAGGCAGCTGCTGTTGCCAAAGCTGAAGAAGGAGTTATAATTGCAGCAGATACAATAGTTTGTTTAAATAATAGAATTTTAGAAAAGCCTAAAGATGATAAGGAGGCTTTTCAAATGCTATCTGATTTGAGTGGAAGAACCCATCAAGTTTTAACAGGTATTACAGTAATTAAAGGTCAAGAAGTTATAACTGATTATGAAAAGACCGATGTTACTTTTAGAAAATTAGGGCAAAAAGAGATTAAAGAGTATATCTCTACAGGGGCGCCTTTAGATAAGGCAGGAGCTTATGGTATTCAAGATCAGGGGGCTATTTTTGTCAAAAGGATAGATGGTTGCTTTTATAATGTGGTGGGCTTATCTTTAGTTAAGCTAGTAGAGATATTAAGAATGCTTGGGATAGAGGTAACTTTAAATTGAGTGTCAACAATTATCTAACGATTAAGGATATGCCTACTGAAGAGAGACCCAGAGAAAAGATGGTAAAGTATGGTGCTGAAAGTCTATCGACTGCTGAATTATTAGCCTTAATATTAAGGACAGGCTCTCAAGAGAATACTGCCTTAGATTTGGCTAATCAATTGTTAACCACTTGTGAAGGGGTTAATTGTTTGGTAGAGTATAGTATAGAGGAGTTACAAGAAATCAAAGGAATTGGACTAGCTAAGGCAACCCAATTAAAGGCGGTAGCCGAGCTTAGTAAGAGACTAAATATTGCTAGAAAAGATTTAACTAAGATTAATTCACCTAGTGAAGTAGCTGAAATCTTAATTCCTAGGATAGGTTATGCTTATCAGGAGAAGTTCATAGTGGTTTTACTTGATATTAAGAATCAAATTATAGGGGTTAGTGAAATTTCTAAAGGGAGTTTAAATAGCTCGATAGTTCATCCTAGAGAGGTTTTTCGCTATGCGATTAAAAAGAGTGGTGCTTCAATAATCTTAGCCCACAACCATCCTAGTGGGGATTTAACACCTAGTGTAGAGGATATAGAGATTACTAAGAGGCTTTTTAAAGTAGGGAAGTTGGTAGGGATTGAAGTTTTAGACCATTTAATTATTGGTAAAAGTAAATATAGTAGTTTAAAAGCCAAAAATTTATTTTAAACAGTTATTGTGAAAGGGGATATAGTTATGGTAATGAATATTTTTACTGCTCCATTCTCTAGAGATATGGGGATAGATTTAGGAACTGCTAATACTTTGGTTTATATTAGAGGAAAAGGTGTATTAATTCGAGAGCCATCTGTAGTTGCGATTCAAAAAAACACTTCTAAAGAAGAGGTGTTGGCTGTTGGTGATGAGGCTAAGAAGATGATCGGGCGGACTCCAGGTAACATTGTAGCAATTAGACCTATGAAGGATGGGGTGATTGCTGATTTTGAAGTTACTGAAAAGATGTTAAGGTACTTCATTACTAAGGCTCATAAACGTAAGCGTTTAGTTAGACCAAGAATCATTGTCTGTGTTCCTTCTGGTGTCACTGAGGTAGAAAAGCGTGCAGTTATTGATGCTTCCTTACATGCTGGTGCTCGAGAGGCTTATTTGATTGAAGAGCCTATGGCTGCAGCAATTGGGGCAGGTCTTCCTGTCCATGAAGCTACAGGTAATATGGTTGTAGATATTGGTGGAGGAACTACAGAGGTTGCTGTAATCTCTTTAGGTGGAATTGTAACTAAAGATTCTATCAGAGTTGGTGGAGATGAACTTGATGATGCAATTGTACATTATATCAAGAATACATACAACCTGATGATTGGAGAGAGAACTGCTGAACAGATCAAGATTTCTGTAGGTTCTGCTTATATCGGCTCTAATTCAGAACTTAGTTTAGAGGATACTATGGATATTAGAGGTAGAGATTTAGTCAATGGTTTGCCTAAGACTGTCACAATAACTGCTGAAGAGATTCAACAGGCTTTAAAAGAGCCAGTTAATGATATTATTAGAGCTGTTAAGAGTACTTTAGAAAATACCCCACCAGAATTATCAGCTGATATTATGGATAGAGGGATTGTTATGGCTGGAGGAGGATCATTATTAGCAGGTTTAGATCAGCTTATCTCTCAAGAGACTGGCATGCCAGTTTATTTAGCTGATGATCCTTTAGATTGTGTAGTTTATGGTACTGGAAAAGTATTAGAAGAGATAAACAATCTTAAGAATGTATTAATTAGTCCAAAAAGATTATCCTAGATTATTATAGTATTTTATGCTAGTAGGAAAAGTGATGGAATATAGAGATAATGTGATACTTTCGTGTCTTAGTTGACAGTGTACAGTTGACAGTTGACAGTTAAGTTCAAAAGCACTAAAAGCCCTTAAAATCTAGGATTTTGTCTTTTACTGTAAACTGTCCACCGTCAACCGTCAACTGATCTAAAAATGTCGTAATATACCCATAAAGAAATATTACTCGTATTGAAAGTTAGCTAGCATGTGTAGTTTATTGTAATAGGTTGATTTTAAAAGTTAAAAAATAGTAATCTAAGATTAAGGTGATAGATGTGTTAGAGTTTTTAAAGGAACATCGTAAAAAGGTATTAATTATTGTATTTATTGTGATTTTAATTAGATTTATCAATCTTGTAGGGCGTGATAGAGATTATAATAAATTTGAAGGGCTGGCTATTGATTTATTAAAGCCTGGATTTGTGGTAGTTAATAGTATCCAAGATTTTTCTAAAGGGACTTTTAGAGTAATCTTAGATTACAAAAGTGTAAAGGAAGAGAATGAGAAGTTAAAGAAAAAGGTAGAAAACTTAAATTATAGTTTAAGGCAGCTGGAGAAGGTTATGTTAGAAAACTATAGATTAAGAGAATCTTTAAACTTCAAAGAGTTTGTACCATATAAAGTAGTAGGTGGAACGGTTGTTGGACATAGTTCTGATAATTGGTCTAATATTTTAATTATAGATAGGGGCAGTAAAGCTGGAATTAGGCGTAAGATGCCTGTAGTAGCTAAAGGTGGCTATTTAATAGGGATTACTCAGCAAGTTACTGCACATACAGCACAGATTTTATTGATTAATGATGGTAATTTTGTAGCAGGGGGTCTTGTTCAGAGGGAAGATTCACGTGATTTAGGGGTAGTTAAGGGTCAAACTCAAGAAAGCAGACTCTTGATGAATAATTTATCTTGGGATGCTGATATTAAGACAGGTGATACAATTGTCACCTCAGGTTCACAATACTATCCTAAAGGATTACCTATAGGAAAGATTATATCAGTGAGTCCTGATAATTATGGCCTAACTCAATCGGCACTAATAGCTCCTTTTATAGATGTTAGAAGAGTAGAAGAGGTATTGGTTATTACTGACTTTAGTACTAAAGTCGATTTACTTGAACCCTTAAATTCTGATCATCAACTTGAAGGAGAAAAATAATAATGATTTATTTATTATATGGTTTTTTAGTGTTTTTGGCTTTGATTTTGCAAACTGCTATTATTCCTTATAGTCTTTTTTATAATATAATACCTGACTTACTTTTGATTATAATTACCCTCTTAGCAATTTATCGCGGAAAGACTATCGGAGGGGTTTTAGGTTTTATTACAGGTTTATTGCAGGATTGGTTTTCTGGCGGACTTTTTGGAATTAATGCTATTAGTAAGACGATTATAGGTTATTTATTTGGATTCCTTAAAGACCATATCTATCCACAGAATATAATAGTGCCTCCTGTTGGGGTAGCTATAGCTACTATTATCAACCAATTATTAGTGATTTCTTTTACAGATTATCTAATAACAGAGCTCTCTATTGAGGCTGTATTCAAATCTGTAATTATTCCTTTGGTGATTTATAATTCTATATTATCTATAATTATTAATATAGTGATCTATAAAATTGATAATTATTTAGCTAGGAGGAAATTTATTGACTGATAGTAATGAGAAAAGGTTATTTCCCTTTACTTTGATATTAGTGGCTATCTTTCTCTTATTAATTGCTAGACTTTATTATCTGCAGATCTACCAAGGTCAGAGATTTAAGGAGTTATCAGAAGGAAATAGAACTTCTCTTAGGTCTATTAGTGCACCTAGAGGAAGAATTTATGATAGAAATGGTAAAGTTTTAGTCTCTAATAAGCTAGCTTATACCTTATCAATAGTGCCAGATGATGTTAAAGATTTAGATGGGATTTTGGAGAAATTAAATCAAATTATAGACTTAGATATAAAATTGGCTCGTGATAAGATTGAGAAAGCAAAAAGAGGAAAGACCGTTAGATTAAAGAGGAATATAAGCCATGAAGAGTTGGTCTTGTTAGAAGAGAATAAAAGTGAGTTACCAGGAGTTATTTTAGAGGAGACTCCAATGAGGGAATATGTTTATGATAAATTGGCCAGTCATGTCTTAGGTTATGTAGGAGAAATTTCAGCAAGTGAGTTAGAAAATCTTGCAGAAAAGGGCTATAATGTTGGTGATATAATTGGTAAGACAGGTTTAGAGCTATATTATGAGAAGTATCTGCGAGGAAAAGAAGGAAGAGAGCTAGTAGAGGTCAATAATGTAAGAGAGAAGATAAGGACTCTTGGAGTGGAGGAACCTATTGCAGGTTATGATTTGATTTTAAATATAGATTCTAAGCTCCAAGAGGATGTTGAAAGAATATTGGCTAAAGAACTAGATTTATTGACCAAGAAAGCTAAGGAGGATGAGGATGTTATTGAGCCTCCTAGAGGTGGAGCGGTAATAGTAACAGATCCCCATGATGGTAGTATTTTAGCTATGGCTAGTTTACCTGATTACAATCCAAATCTATTTGTAGGTGGGATCTCCCAAGAGGATTGGACAAGGTTGAGTACTGATCCTAGAAAGCCTCTATTAAATAGAGCTATTAGTACCAGTGCTCCTTCGGGTTCTATCTTTAAAATAGTGACTGGTACAGCTGGTATGGAGGAGTTAGGTATTAAAGCAGATACTCACTTCTATGATCCAGGTTACTATGAGACTGGGGGAGTTAGATTTAATAACTGGAATATCTATGGTCAAGGTGATGTAAGTTTTCTAGAAGGAATAGCTTGGTCAAATAATACAGTATTTTATAAGATTGGACATGAATTATATAAGAAAGATAAAACCATTTTACAGAGATATGCCCATAAATTTGGTTTAGGTGAGAGAACAGAGGTGGATTTGGATAATGAAGCTACTGGTCTAGTACCTGATCCTGATTGGCGAAAGAATTATTTTAAGAAGAGAGAAGATAAGATCTGGTATCCAGGATATACTATTAATTTATCTATTGGACAAGGCAATTTAAGGACATCACCTATTCAACTTGTGAACCTTGTCAGTGCTGTGGCTAATGGTGGTAAGTTGTATCAACCTTTATTAGTTGATAAGATAGTTGATAGAGATGGTAAGGTGATTAAAGATTTGGAGCCTAAATTATTAAATGAATTATCTCTTTCTAAGGGAACTTTAAAGACTATTCAAGATGGAATAAAAGGTGTTACTACTTATGGAACAGCAAGAAGAGCCTTTGAAGACCTGCCTATAACCGTTGCTGGAAAGACTGGAACTGCTCAGACTGGAAAAGGTAGACCTAACCATGGATGGTTTGCTGGCTATGCACCTGCTGATAAACCAGAGATTGCAATGGTTGTTTTTATTGAGTATGGGACTTCAAGTGGAAACACATTACCTATAGCCAAAGAGATTATTAAAGATTATTTTAATTTAGAATTAATCTCTGAAGATAAAGGCTCTGATTAAGAGATATAAAATCAATGGATTATATAATTACTAATATAACGTATTGTGTTAATTAAAGTTTAATATAAATAGTCTTTCTTTATGGAGATATTGGGACATTTTTACTTTGGTGGTTGGGAGTTAGAGGGTTAGGTAGTTAGGCAGTTTCTAACCATCTACCCACCTATCTACCTCCTATGAGTTAAAAATAACTCTGCGTGTAAACCACAACCAAAGTGTTGCATTATCTCTCTATTGTAGCACTTTTGTTACTGACACAAGATGTTAATATAAGATGAATAATTATATTTTTAGATTCATTGATTATCTAGGAGGAAGTAAGATGTTGAATAGAGGAGTGACATTTAAAGGTGATTTAGAAGGTCTTATTATAATTTTGAATGATGAATTAGAGTTTGATTATATTAAAGAAGAATTGAGGAGTAAGTTTATTCAAGCAGGGGATTTTTTCGATGATGATCTGATGGTTAGAGTTAAACTGGGTAGGAGAGGTCTAACTACTAAACAAAAAAATGAACTATTAGAAATCTTTAGAGAACAACGAGGAATTTCAGTGATTGAATTTATCAATAATGATAATAGATTTGTAGATTCTAAAGAAGAAGGAGATACATTATTAGTCAAACGTACAATACGCTCAGGGCAGACTGTTAGATTTGAAGGCAATATTGTAATTTTAGGAGATGTAAACCCTGGAGCAGAGATTGTAGCAGAAGGAGATATAGTAGTTATGGGTCATTTTAGGGGTATTGCCCATGCGGGAGCTAAAGGAGATACATCAGCTACTATATCAGCTTTTAGACTAGAGCCTACTCAACTTAGGATCGCTAATTATATTACCCGTGCTCCTGATATTCCTCCTAATTCTCCTGACACTCCAGAGATTGCTTCATTGAAAGGTAAACACATTATTATTGATTATTTGAGAAAGTAAAGGGGGTATTTTGATGGCTGGAAAGGCTTATGTTATTACTTCTGGAAAAGGTGGTGTTGGAAAGACTACAACAACTGCCAATCTAGGAACTGGTTTGGCTAAATTAGGGAAAAAAGTTGTATTGATAGATGCTGATATAGGGTTGCGTAATTTAGATGTAGTGTTGGGCTTGGAGAATAGAATTGTATATGATATTGTTGATGTGGTCGAAGGCAACTGTCGATTAGAACAGGCTTTAATTAAGGATAAGAGGTATAGTAGTTTATGTCTGTTGCCTGCAGCTCAAACAAGAGATAAGACTGCTGTTAATCCAGAACAGATGGCAGAATTAACTGACCAATTAAGAGAAGAATTTGATTATATTATTATCGATTGTCCTGCAGGTATTGAGCAAGGTTTTAAAAATGCTATAGCAGGAGCTGATGAAGCTGTAGTGGTAACTACTCCAGAGGTTTCAGCAGTTAGAGATGCAGATAGGATTATTGGTATGTTGGAGGCAGAAGGTGTTCATGACCCACAATTGATTATCAATCGTGTGCGAATAGATATGATAAATCGTGGAGATATGATGGATATTGAGGATATGATTGAAATTTTGGCTATAAAATTATTAGGGATTGTACCTGAAGATGAGAAAATTGTTGTATCTACCAATAAGGGTGAGCCAGTAGTTTTATCAGATAATACTCGTTCGGGTGAAGCCTTCTGGAATATTACGCGCAGAATTGAGGGTGAAGAGGTTCCGCTAATTAATTTAGAAGAAGGTTTATTAAATAAGATAAAGCGTTTAGTGGGATTAGGATAATAAGTATTAAGGATATATAAAATCTGAATTTTTATTAAAGCTATTAGCTTAATAAAAGCCCTAAAAAAAAACCTTATTGATGTAGGAAAACTTATCTGACAGCTATATATAATAGATGTTCTGTTTGAATCTAGTTATTTCTAAATTACGAAAAATAGGGTTATGGGAGGGAAGAGGAATTTGTTAGATATAATGAAAGGGATTTTTAATATCAAGGAAGATGTTTCTAGTAAAGATGTTGCTAAGGAGAGGTTGAGGTTGGTACTAGTGCATGATAGAATAGGAGTATCTCCAGAGGTAATTGATGAAATGAAAGAAGAGTTGATTGGGGTAATTTCTAAATATTTAGATATAGATAATGACAGAATAGATATGGATTTAGAACGACAAGATAATTCAGTAGCTTTAATTGCCAATATACCAGTTAAAAGATTAAAGAATAGATAGATTTAGGTACACTATAATTGTTGATAATAGACTTAAAAATTAAGACCAGGATCAATCCTGGTCTTAATTTTTGGTGGACTAATTTTATTTAATATTATATAATTTATTATTGAAAAGAAATAATAAATTATATTAATATTTTTATAAGGGAGGGGATTATAGTTAAAAAGTTAATTAAGAATATTGACTATTCAATACCAATAATTACTCTAATATTAATTATAATAGGTCTAGTTATTATTGGTAGTGCTACTAATATCACCGATAATCCCCTATTGCAGAATATCTTTTTAAAGAAACAGATTATAGCTGCTTTAGCTGGAATTACTCTAGTTATTATCAGTCTATTTTTTGATTATAGGATCTTAAGAGATTATGTTAATATTATTTATATTTTAAATATTTTAATTCTAATAATAGTATTAGTTTTAGGAAGTACTATTAAAGGTGGGCAAGGATGGATTAAGTTGGGTCCAGTTAATTTTCAGCCAGCTGAAACTGCTAAATTAGCTGTGATTATTGCTTTAGCTGATGTATTATCTAAGGGTAAGTATAATGTTTATCATATTTTAGGTTTGACGGTTCCAGGGATATATATGGCTATACCTTTTGCACTAGTTTTATTACAAAATGACTTGGGTTCAGCTTTAGTATTGATAGCTATCTTTGTTGGAATGATATATGTGGCTGGGGCTAATGCTAAGTTTTTAGTAGGGACTTTTTTAACTGGAGTAGGTACAGTAATTACTTGGATAACAGCTCATATTTATTGGGGTGTATTTATACCTTTAAAGCCATACCAGTTAAAGCGATTATTGGTTTTAGTAAATCCCCAATTAGAACCTCTAGGGGCAGGTTATAACGTAATTCAATCTAAGATTGCTATAGGTTCGGGAGGACTCTTAGGAAAAGGGCTTTTTGGAGGAACTCAGAACCAACTGAACTTTCTGCCTGAGAGGCATACTGATTTTATATTCTCGGTTTTAGGTGAGGAATTTGGTTTTATTGGTGCTATGGTAGTTCTGTTGTTATATCTTCTTCTTTTATGGAGAGCAGTAAAGGTAGCTAGAGAGGCTAGAGATGAGTTTGGACAGTTATTGGTAGTTGGTATCTTATCGATGTTTACTTTCCATATTTTAGAGAATGTAGGTATGACTATTGGAATAATGCCTGTTACAGGAATTCCTTTGCCTTTTCTTAGTTATGGCGGTAGTTCTTTGTTAACAAATTTAATTGCAATTGCTATTGTTATGAATGTCAATATTAGAAGAAAGAAGATGCTATTTTAGTCACTAGTAACAAGTAACGAGTAATAAGAGACTTATTATTTATTACCCGTTACTTGTCGCTTGTTAATGTATTTAATAGACATATTAGATTATTGCCACTAATATTTATATTAATGAAAGAAGGTGGCAGTAGGATGCTAAAGATGTTGGGTGTGAAGTTTAAGTTAAATATATTATTTTTACTGATATTATTCTTATTTTCAATTTCAGGGTTATTTTTAACTGCTAGTATAAATTTTATTATTGTAATCTTACATGAATTAGCTCATTCTGTTATAGCTCAAAAAGAAGGGGTTAGAGTCAATGAAATTGAACTATTACCCTTTGGAGGGGTAGCGAAGTTTCGAGATTTAATTCAACTAAAGCCTAAAAGTGAGGTAAAAATTTCCTTAGCAGGTCCTATTTTAAACCTAATTTTAGCAGGAATAGCTCTAATCTTATTGCGGTACAAAATTGTCCCTTTAATATCAGGATTTTATTTTATTAAGATTAATTTGACCATTGGATTATTCAATCTAATTCCTGCTCTACCTTTAGATGGTGGGCGTGTACTTAGAGCATTTTTGACTAATAAGATGGGGTTTAAAGAGGCTACATATTATACATTGAGAATAAGTAGAGTAATAGCTATCTTTTTGGCGATTGTAGGTTTATTTGGAATTTGCTATGGGTATACTAATATTATTCTATTATTTATAGCTTTTTTCATTTATTTTGCTACTTTAAAAGAGGGAAGGTATGCTTCTTATGTTTTGATGCAATATATTGCTAAAAAGAAAGGAAATCTTTTAAAGGAGAGGGTTGGGTATATTCAGCAGTTAATCGCAGTTGAAGATGCTCCACTAAAAGAAATTATTGAAAGTCTAGTTCCTAATCGCTTTCATACGATCAGAGTGGTGGATGAAGAGTTAAAGCTGTTAGGTTTAGTAACAGAGGATAAGTTTATCAATTCTTTAGTTAATGATGGTCTAGAGAAACCGATAAGGGATTTATTAGATTAAAAGCTCTATTTTATACTTTATTAATTATTTACTGCTTTTAAAAAAGTACCTATCAACTGATAATCTTTATATTGAAATTCAACTAAATAAATACTTTAATAATTGACTGTTATCTAGGGGCGTAGTATATTACTATATTACGCCCCTCTAGTTGATGATAATAATTGTAAGATAAGGAGTGAAATTGATGGCGATAGATTTAGCTAATAAGATACAAGAAATTCTGCCAGAAGTAAGTAAACCAACCCGTTATATGGGAAATGAATTAAATATGATTAAGAAAGATTTAGATCAGGTAAAGATGAAGGTTGCCCTGGCTTTTCCTGATGTTTACGAAGTAGCCATGTCCCATTTAGGGATTAAGATTTTATACCATCTGTTAAATGAAAGAGAAGATACAGTTGCTGAGAGGGTTTATGCACCTTGGGTTGATATGGAACAGAAGATGAGAGAGAATAATATACCATTATTTACTTTAGAAAATAGAGCTAAAGTGGCTGATTTTGATATGTTAGGATTTACGCTACAATATGAGATGAGTTATACAAATATCTTGAATATGTTGGATTTAGCAGGAATACCATTAAGAAATGAAGATAGAGGTAAGGAGTTTCCATTAGTCATTGTTGGCGGTCCCTGTGCCTTCAACCCAGAGCCCTTAGCACCTTTTGTAGATGTAGTACTTTTGGGAGAGGCTGAAGCTGCTATTGGAGAGGTAGTTGATAAATATCTAGCTTGGAAGAATAGTGATACTTCTAAAGAAGAACTACTAAAAAATCTATCAGAGGTTGAAGGTATCTATGTACCTAGCTTTTATCAGATAAATTATAATGATAATGGAGAAGTAGTTGAATTTGAAACTAAGAATAATACACCTAAGGTGCTAAAAAAGAGGGTTATACAGAATTTGGATGAGTCTTATTATCCTCAGAAGCTTATCTTACCTTATATGGATATTGTCCATGATCGAGTTACTTTAGAGGTCGCAAGAGGATGTACTAGGGGCTGTCGTTTCTGTCAAGCAGGTATGATTTATCGACCTGTTAGAGAGAGAAGCCATGAAAGAATTAAGGATTTAGCAAAGAAGCTGATTGAAAGTACTGGTTATGATGAGATTTCCTTATCATCATTAAGCACCAGTGACTATAGTAAGATAGAGGATTTAGCCAAGGATCTTTTAGAAGAGTATAAAGACCAAAGAGTAAGTGTTGCCTTACCTTCAATGAGAGTTGACTCCTTTTCAGTAGATTTAGCCAAAGAGTTACAAGCAGTTAGAAAGACGGGATTGACCTTTGCTCCAGAGGCTGGAACTCAGAGGTTGCGGGATGTTATTAATAAAGGGATTGATGAAGAGGATTTATTAGAAACTACTGAAGCTGTCTTTAAAGAGGGCTGGAGAAGGGTTAAGCTATACTTTATGATGGGCTTACCTACTGAAACTTTAGAGGACATTAAAGGGATTGCTGATTTGGCTAAGAAGGTAGCTGAGATTGGTGATGAGATTAGAAGAAATTCTGATAATAAGCGGAGAGTCAAGGTAGGAGTAAGTGTCTCTACCTTTGTACCTAAGCCCCATACTCCTTTTCAATGGTCTAAATTCAATACTTTAGAAGAGATTAAAGAGAAGCAACAATTATTACGAAATGAGCTAAGAGGCAAGGATTTATCCTTTACTTGGACTGACCCATATCTAAGTACTATGGAAGCTGTCTTTGCTCGTGGTGATAGAAGAGTGGCTGATGTTATGGAGAAGGCTTGGGAGCTTGGAGCTAAATTTGATGGTTGGAGTGAGCACTTTGACTATGATCTCTGGCAGAAAGCCTTTGAAGAGTCTGGATATAATTTGGAAGATTATGTCTATCGAAACTTTAATCTAGAAGGAAGATTACCTTGGGATCACTTAAAAGTAGGTGTTGATAAAGCATACCTAAAGAAAGAGTATCAGAAAGCAATTAATGTAGAGTTAACACCAGATTGTAGATTTAATAACTGTACTGGATGTGGGATTTTGAATAATTTGGATGCAAAAATCTCACTGATAGGTGGTGATAATAGTGGAGAATAATAAGATTAGAGCTAGATTATTAAAAGGTGATGAGGTCAGATTTATTTCTCATTTAGATTTTTTAAATACAATGAATCGAGCTTTACGTAGAGCAAATATTCCTATAGCTTATTCTCAAGGATATAATCCTACTCCAAATATCTCCTTTGCTACTGCGTTGGCTGTAGGTCTGACCAGTGATAGTGAATATATTGATTTTGAAATGGAAGAAACTATGGATGTTCAAGATTTTAAAGAGGCTTTAAACAAAGTACTACCAAGAGGAATTGAAGTTATAGAAGCTAAGCAGTTAATATCTAAAAGTAAATCTTTAGCTTCATTGGTTAGGCAATCAAGTTATTTTGCGAGATTGGAATTGACTAAAGAGATAGATATAGATAAATTAAGAGAAGAAGTAGTTAATTTCTTAGCCCAAGAAGAGATTGTAATTAGAAGAAAGAGAAGAAGAAAGAAGGATAGGGTTTTTGATATTAAGCCGATGATATCTAAATTGGAAGTTATAGGTGTTCAAGGAGATTTGGCAACAATTGATATGCTAATACAGACAGGAAGTTCAGGAAATCTTAGACCTGAAGAAGTGGTTGATGCTTTAGCCGATTATTCAGAATTTATTCAACCTGCAAAATTGGTCAATATTCATCGCTCTGGATTATATATAGAAGATGAGGGAAAAACTATAAGCCCAATAGAAGCGATAAAAAGATAGTGTACAATTGAGAATTGATAATTTACAATTAAAATCATTTAAACCTACAATTTCAGTTTCTAATTTGTAAAGTGGATAAGCAGTATCTGAAGCAATTATGCTTTTAAGAACTTAATTTTTTAATTATCAATTATACATTGTCAATTCTCAATTGCTTTAAGTAAGGGGGTGAGAAGTTGAGTAAGGAGATAGTTATTAATGATATAGGGTTAGAGACAAGGGTTGCTATTTTGGAGAATAGAAAATTGGTAGAGATTATTTATGAGCGGGATTTTTCTGAACAGATAGTAGGGAATATCTATAAAGGAAGGGTTGAGAGTGTTTTACCAGGGATGCAGGCAGCTTTTGTAGATATTGGGTTGGAGAAGAATGTCTTCTTACACTCTAAAGATTTAACTCCTCTTGTAGAAGATAAGAAGTTTAGAATTGAACAAGTAGTTCGAGAGGGTCAAGAAATTTTGCTACAGATTAGTAAAGAGGCTTTAGGAACTAAAGGACCTAGAGGTACTTGTAAGTTGAGTCTTGCAGGAAGATATCTAGTATTGATGAATAGTAAACGACATGTAGGAGTTTCTAGGAGAATTGATGATAATTCTGAAAGAAGGAGATTAAAGAGTATAGCCTATGATATGCTTCCTGTAGATAAAGGATTAATTGTGAGAACAGTGGCAGCCTACAAAGCTGAGGAAGAGCTAAAAAAAGACCTTGATTTCCTGCTCAATCTCTGGGAGGAGATAGAAGAAGAAGCAAATAAAGATAGAGCACCTTCTTTGATCTATAAGAATCTCAACTCCGTTAAACAGGTAATTAGAGATAAATTTACTCTTGAAATTGATAAATTGATTATAGATAATAAGAAAGATTATCATCAAGCGATGAGAACCCTTGAACATATCTCACCAGAGCTGGAGAGCAGAGTCTATTATTATGACCATCCTAAGCCTATCTTTGATTATTATAATATTGAAGAAGAGATTAAAGGACTATTAAAGCGTAAAGTCTCTTTAAATTGCGGTGGATATCTGATCATTGATAGTATGGAGGCTTTAACAGCAATTGATGTTAATACAGGAAGCTATGTTGGTAAGGATAATTTAGAGGATACTGTTGTTAAGACCAATTTAGAAGCAGCTAAAGAGATAGCTAAACAGTTAAGGCTTAGAGATATCGGTGGAATTATCATTATTGATTTTATAGATATGAAGGTAGATAAAGATAGAGAGTTGATTTTGGATACCTTAAGAAGAGAGTTAGATAAGGATAAGACCAAAAGTAATATTCTAGGCTTGACCAAGTTGGGATTAGTAGAGATGACTCGCAAGAATGAAAGAGAACGGGTTGGTGAGTTTTTACAGCAAGAATGCCCTTATTGTCAAGGGACAGGTAATATTTTGTCTGAAGATACTATCTTTTTAGAGGTAATCCGTAAAATCAAAGAGATATTCTGGGAGAGTAGAGCAGAAGCTATATTGTTAGAAGTTCATCCTAAACTAGCTTCTAGGTTGATTGGAGTAGCTGGAAAAAACCTAGATAAGTTAGAGGAAGAATTAAATAAAGAGATTTACATTATGGGTAATAAGGAGTTACATTTAGAGGATATCAATGTATTAAAGATTGGTTCTAATTCAGAGATTCAAGTTCTAGCTAAGCCCTTAAATATAGGAGAGCGATTAAACCTTAAAGTAGAAGAGAGGCATATGAACAATTTAGATGATGGAATTGCTAGATTAGATGGTTATATCATTGATATTATAGATGGAGGTTCTCTAATAGGTAAGAAAGTTAGGGTAGAAATTATAGAAGTTAAGAAGACTTATGCAATAGCTAAAGTGGTAAGAACAATTGATTATTAAGTCTCAGTTTGAGTTTAAGATTAAGTAAATTCTCAGACTCATACTTATACTAAAATTCATCTTGACATCTTTGGGATTCTATGTTAGAATTCATAGTCGTGAGTGGTTTATATAAGCCACTGCCAAAACCGCACGATACGGGTTAAAAAACTCTAAAGAGTACCTAGTGATCGGCGAGTCTGAGGTAGAGGAGGTGCACAGAATGTACGCAATTATTCAAACAGGTGGAAAGCAATATAAAGTAGAAGAAGGTCAAGTAATTAGAGTAGAAAAGCTAGATAATGAAGCTGGTGAAACTGTTGAGTTTGACCAAGTTAAATTAGTATCTACTGATAATGGTTTAAAAGTTGGAACTCCAACTGTAGAAGGTGCTAAAGTAACTGCTGAAGTAGTTTCTCAAGGAAAAGGTAAGAAGGTTATTATTTTCAAATATAAGCCTAAAAACAATTTCCGTAAAAAGAATGGTCATAGACAACCTTATACAGCAATACAAATCAAGAGTATTGAGGCGTAATTTTTTTCTAATGATTATCATTAAGCTCAAAAGAGATAGGTCATATAATATTATTGGTTTTGCAGGTAGTGGGCATGCTGAATATGGAGAGTATGGACAAGATATTGTCTGTGCAGGAATTTCAGCAATTATGCAGACTGCTGTTTTAGGTTTGACAGACTATTTAGATTTTGATATAAATATAGATGTTAAAGATGGATGGCTAGATTGTCAGTTGACATCAGATATAGCTCAAGACCAACAGGTTAAAGCTATTTTAGAGACGATGTTAGTTGGTTTAAAGGGTATACAAGCAGAGTATTCGGAATATATAAAAATAATTGAAGGGGGTGGAAAGAATGATTAAGATGAATTTACAACTTTTCGCTAAGAAAAAAGGAGTTGGAAGTTCTAAAAACGGTCGTGACAGTATTGCTAAGCGACTTGGAGTTAAGAGACACGATGGACAATACGTTAGTGCTGGTAGCATCATCGTTCGTCAACGTGGAACTAAATTCCACCCTGGCCTAAACGTAGGTCGTGGAGGAGATGACACTTTATTCTCTACAGTTGATGGATACGTAGCTTTTGAAAGAAAAGGTAGAGACAAGAAGCAAGTAAGTGTTTATACTGAAGAACAAGTTCAAGCTATGGCATAAATCGACAAAAAGCTTCCAGTTGTAGACTGGGAGCTTTTTTTAATGTTTAAAAATAAGTAGGGAACAGTTTGAACTGTTCCCTACTGTTGCTTTTAATAATCTTAAACTCGGGCTTAAACTTAAAGTTAGTTTATGTTATAATATCTTAATAAGATTAACTATTTTAGGAAATGTTAATAACAGTTGATTTTTTCTAATACATACCCAAAGTAATAGCTTAATTATTTACTATAGATTATCAATTATCAACTGTTTATTGGAGGTAGATAAATAATGTTTGTAGATGAAGTAGTAATTGAGGTTAAAGGTGGCGATGGTGGAGACGGAATGAGTAGCTTTCGCCGTGAAAAATTTGTTGCTGCTGGTGGACCCAGTGGTGGTGATGGTGGTCATGGTGGTAATGTAGTCTTTACTGTTGATGAAGGTCTAAATACATTATTACATTTTAGAGAAAGAAAGTCTTATGAAGCTTCTTCTGGAGAACGTGGAGGGAGTAAGAATATGCATGGTAAAGATGCAGATGATATGATTATCAAGGTTCCTCCTGGTACAACGGTAACTGATGTAGATACTGGAAAGGTAATTGCTGATTTGATCCATGAGCATCAGGAGATTGTAATTGCTCATGGTGGGCGTGGTGGTAGAGGTAATGCTAGGTTTAAGACTTCTACTAGACAGGCCCCTAAGTTTTCAGAGAATGGTGAGCCAGGTGAAGAGAGAAAGGTTAAGCTAGAGCTAAAGGTTTTGGCTGATGTAGGTCTGGTAGGTTATCCTAGTGTAGGTAAGTCTACTATTATCTCCAAAGTATCAGCTGCTAAGCCTAAGATTGGTGCTTATCATTTTACTACTTTAAAGCCGAATTTGGGTGTTGTTAGAGTAGGTGATTATAGTTCCTTTGTTATGGCTGATATCCCTGGACTAATTGAAGGTGCTCATACTGGTGTAGGGTTAGGAGATGACTTCTTGCGCCATATTGAGAGAACTAAGGTGATAGTTCATGTCTTAGATGTCTCAGGAATTGAAGGAAGAGATCCTTTAGAAGACTTTAGAAGAATCAATCAAGAGTTAAAGAAGTTCAATGAGAAGTTAATGGAGCGACCTCAAATAGTGGCGGCTAATAAGATGGATTTACCAGAGTCAGAAGAGAATTTGATTAAGCTCAAAGCAGTATTGGAAGCAGAAGGCTATGAGATTTATCCTATCTCTGCTGCTACAGGTAAAGGATTAAAGGAATTGATTAAACGAGCTGATATCTTAGTTAAAGAAGCCCCAGACTTTTTTGATGAAGAGGTGTCAGAAGAGGAAGAGGTTATTATCCGCGGGCCTCAACCTGGTGAAGCAGAAGAGGCCTTTGAGATAGTAGAAGAAGATGGTGCTTATAAAGTAGTTGGTAAAGAGATTAAACGTAAAACAGCTATGGCAGATTTCACTACTGATGAAGGTTTATATTACTTCCTTAAGACATTACGTAAGATGGGAGTAGATGATGCTTTAAAAGCAGCTGGGGCTAAAGAAGGAGATACTATCGAGATTGAAGGATGGGAATTTGAATATTCAGAATAAATAATAGGAGTGATAAAATTGTTAACAGGAAAACAACGTAGTTTTTTAAAGGGGAAGGCACATAATATGGATCCTATAGTCCAAATTGGTAAAGATGGTATTACTGAAAATGTAATTGCACAGGTTGATGAGACTTTAGAGGCAAGAGAGCTGATTAAACTTAGAGTATTGAACAATTCATTATATGGTGCTAAAGAAGCAGCCCATGAATTGGCAGAGGCTTGTAAAGCAGAATTTATTCAAGCTATCGGAAATGTCTTTGTTCTTTATCGTGAAAATAAAGATATTAAAAGATATAATTTGCCTAAGTAATTTTCAGTATGGATATTAAGTGTAAGTAAGTTATTAAAACGTAGTTTAATGAATATATCACGGTAGTTTAGTTATCAGGAGTCAGGAATCTGGAGTTTAGAGACAGTATAGCTTACTGATAACTGATTCCCGATTACTGAGATAAAGTAGGTGACTTTTATGCGTGAAAGTGTAAGAAGTGCTAAGAGGATTGTGATTAAGGTTGGAAGCAGTAGTCTGACTTATCAGAATGCCAAGCTTAATTTAGGAAGAATAGAAAAGTTGATTAGAGAGATTGTTGATTTAAATAATCAAGGTAAAGAAGTTATATTAGTTAGCTCGGGAGCTGTGGCAGCAGGTCAGGGTGAATTAAATTTAGTAGAGCGTCCTCAGACTATTCCAGAGAAGCAGGCTCTAGCTGCAATAGGTCAGGGAATATTAATGAAGACCTATCAGAAGTTATTTAGTGAATATGGTCAGAAGGTGGCACAGGTACTATTGACCCAGAAGGATTTAACTGACCGAAAAAGGTATCTTAACTCCAGAAATACTTTAAATCAACTGCTTGAATATGGAGTGATTCCAGTTATTAATGAGAATGATACAGTAGCAGTTGAAGAGATTAAATTTGGTGATAATGATACCTTATCTGCCCTAGTAAGCAGTTTGATTGATGCAGATTTATTAATCATTTTATCAGACATTGATGGTCTTTATACAGCCGATCCTCGTCAAGATCCTAAAGCTAAGCTACTTAGTAGGATTGATGATATTAGTCACGAGATAGAGGCTTTAGCTGGTGATGCGGGTACTAAGCGGGGTACTGGAGGAATGATTACTAAGATTAGAGCTGCTAAGGTGTCTACCCGTTCAGGGATACCTTTAGTAATAGCTAATGGTAGTCTAGATAATATCTTAGCACAGGTTACTCAGGGGGTGGAGATAGGAACTTTATTCTTATCTCAAGATAGATTAGCTAGTCGTGAAAAGTGGATTGCTTTTAATTTAGATGTAGAAGGTAAGATAGTTATAGATTCAGGTGCTGCCAAAGCCTTACTTGAAAAAGGTAAGAGTCTATTACCTTGTGGTGTATTAGCTAGTAAAGGGGACTTTGCAGCAGGTGCTGTTGTGGATATAGTGAATGAAGCAGGAGATAGTTTGGCACGAGGATTAGTCAACTACTCTCAAAGGGAGATTGAACAGATTAAAGGTCTACATACAAGTAAGATTAAAGAGCAATTGGGATACCAAGATTATGATGAAATAATTCATCGTGATAATTTAGTGCTTATATAGTTTAAGGGCAGTAATTAGTGATGAGTGATGAGCAAAAAATGTTTAAGATTATAAAACTTTTAAATAATTATTAACTTTCAATTCTTAATTTTTACTTAATAAAGAGGGGTGGAGCAGATGAGTATAAGAGAAGAGGTTGTTACTAAGGCCCAACAGGCTAAAAAAGCAGCTAGGAAGCTAGCTCATATTAGTTCTGAGATTAAAAATAAGGCTCTGTTAGAGATGGCTGATGAACTAGAGAAGCAGACTGAACAAATCTTAGCTGCTAATGAACAGGATATGGATTATGGTCGTGAGCATCAATTACCTGAGTCTCTACTAGATAGACTATTATTGACTGAAGAGAGAATTAAGGGAATGGCTGATGGCTTAAGGGAGGTTGCTAAGTTTGATGATCCAATTGGTGAGGTTTTAGGAATGAAGAAGCGTCCTAATGGCTTAAAGATTGGAGAGGTAAGAGTTCCTTTAGGTGTAATAGGGATAATCTATGAGGCTCGTCCTAATGTAACTGCTGATGCGGCAGGTCTTTGCTTGAAGGCAGGAAATGCTGTCTTATTACGTGGTGGCTCTAATGCTATTAATTCTAATAAGGCTATCACTAATGCTTTAGCTAAGGCTGCTGTTCAAGCTGGATTACCTGAAGGAAGTGTACAATTGGTGGAAAGTACTGATAGAGAAGCGGTACAGGTGATGTTTAAGTTAAATGAATATTTAGATGTGCTTATTCCTCGTGGAGGAGCAGGTCTGATTCAGGCAGTAGTTCAGAACTCGACTGTTCCAGTTATTGAAACTGGTGTTGGTAACTGCCATACCTATGTAGATAGCGAGGCTGACTTAGAGATGGCTAGAAGAATAGTTATCAATGCTAAATGCCAACGACCTGGAGTATGTAACTCTATGGAGACACTCCTTGTTAATCAAGATGTAGCAGAAGAGTTCTTGCCTACCATTGTAGAGGAGCTAAAACAGAAGGATACTCTAGTAAAAGGCTGTGCTAAGGTACAAGAAATTGTTGCCGAGGTAGAGGCTGCAACTGAAGAGGATTGGGAGACAGAATATCTTGATTATATCTTAGCTGTAAGAGTTGTCAAGGATATAGATGAGGCTATAGAACATATAGATAGGTATAGCTCTAAGCATTCAGAGGCGATTATTACAGAGAACTATACTAAAGCCCATAAATTCTTAGATTTAATCGATGCTGCTGCTGTCTATGTCAATGCCTCTACTAGATTTACCGATGGAGGTCAGTTTGGACTGGGAGCAGAGATTGGAATCAGTACACAAAAACTTCATGCTCGTGGACCAATGGGGGTCAATCAGTTAACTACCAATAAATTCATCATCTTTGGAGATGGGCAGATAAGATAGGAAAAATTCGGTCGGGGATTTTTCCATCACGAAGAGTTCAAAAGAACTCGTAGGGATAAATTTTGGAGTTAAGATTGAAAATTTGGATTAAAATACTTAAATATGATGTTATAAATAAGAAGGATAGGAAAAATTCGGTCGGGGATTTTTCCATCACGAAGGGTATGCAAGAATCGTAGGAAGCAGTAAGAACTGATGGAGTGACAAGTAACAAATAAATACTTATATTTTGAGGGGAGCTGAGAGGCTCCTCTTTTTTTAATATTATAGATAAACAAGTCTAAAGTGTAATTTAATGGATATATTGCGACAGTTTTGTGTCGAGTGTGAGCTAAGAGTGTGAGTAAACCACCCTCTCCTAAATCCTCTCCCTAATAAGGAGAGGACTTTAACTTCTTTTTATTCCTCCCCTTTTAAGGGGGACATTTAAAAAT
>NZ_JBSQYM010000025.1:0-27309 GCF_055140805.1 Orenia sp. | reverse complement strand
TTTTATTGGGGTTTACTCACACTCACACACCCACTCACGCTAATTTTAAAAGTGTCGCTATATATCCATTAAATTACACTTTAGACTTGGATATCTATAATCAGTAAAAAGATAAAAGTAAACTTATATAACATAAAAAGAGTTACCTTCTACATCTGTAGAAGGTAACTCTTTTGACTATAATATATTCTATTCAGCTTTAAATAGTGTAGTACTTAAATATCTTTCTCCAGTATCTGGAGCTATAACTACAACTTTTTTTCCTGCTCCTAACTCTTGAGCCACTTTAACAGCAGCTGCTACTGCTGCTCCACAAGAGATCCCAACTAAAATCCCTTCTTCTACAGCCAACTTACGTGCCATCTCCATAGCCTCTTCATTCTCAATCTGTTTAACTTCATCTAAGATATCAGTATTTAAAACATCAGGAATAAATCCTGCTCCAATTCCTTGAATCATATGTGGGCCAGGATTTCCTCCACTAATAACAGGGGATCCTGTTGGTTCTACTGCTACAATCTTAATTCCTGAAATTTCTTCTTTTAAGACTTCTCCCGTTCCAGTAACAGTTCCACCAGTTCCTACACCTGCTACAAAAGCATCTAAGTTTCCATCAGTAGCCTCTATAATCTCCTTAGCAGTTGTCTTTCTATGTACTTCAGGGTTAGCTGTATTCATAAACTGTTGTGGCATAAAATAATCATCATTAGCATCTGCCAACTCTTTAGCCTTGTCTATTGCACCAGGCATCCCTTTCTCTCCAGGTGTTAACAGAATTTCTGCTCCAAAAGCCTTTAATATCTTTCTTCTTTCAATACTCATCGTGTCTGGCATCGTTAAAATAACCTTATATCCTTTAGCAGCTCCAACCATTGCTAGACCAATTCCAGTGTTACCACTAGTAGGCTCAATAATGGTACCACCTGCTTTTAATAACCCTTCTACTTCAGCACTTTCAATCATATTAAGAGCAATACGATCTTTAACACTTCCTCCTGGATTGAAGGATTCTAACTTAGCATAAACCTCTGCAGCACCCTCTGGGACTACTCTATTTAATTTAACCATGGGAGTCTGACCAATTAATTGAGTAATATTATTTACAACTCTCATCTTTATCCCTCCTCTATATTCAAAACCGAGTAAATCACTATGTTTATATGTTATTCATATTTTAACAAAATGTTCGCCTTTTGTCAAGAATATTATAGTGGCGTTTCCAATCTTTGCGTTGGTATGATTTCAAAGATAACCTGATAATCAGCTCCAAGTCTATCTTTTATCTTATCCGCTAATAATTTAAAATAATGCTTATCAGTATTAATAGGGGTATATAAGATAATATCTACCTTCTTATCTTTAACATCAATTGAGAATAATCTACTCTCTAGCTCATCGCCAAAATGTTCTCGGTAGATTTGACGAACTACATCTTCTGGTTCTTCTTTAACCATCTGATTATAGGTGATTACCGACAAAGGTATAGTTAATAAGATTACTGAGATAGTTAAAACAACTAAGCTCTTTTTAATCAACTTTTTGGCAGTAGATTCATACCACCATTGTGGCTTTAATCCCTTAAAATAAAAGACCATGATTATAGCTAATAGCAGAGTAAATAAGTTACCTAACAACAATAATGAAGCACCTATTATCATATCTACATTATGTAAAGAGATTCCTACACCTATAGTAGCCATAACTGGAATCAAGGCAGCAGCAATAACTACTCCGACCAATTGTTGTGATTTAACATGAGTAATCAATGCATAAGCCCCTGCTCCACCTGCTGCTAGTGCTACTAATAGGTCTGGCAAGGTGGGTAACATCCTCACCTGTAAGGCATGGGTTATTGAAACATTAGGAATTATCAACCCAAAGATAGCTCCAATAGTAATGGCAATTCCCATAATTGCTAGCTCTACTATGATTCCTTTGACCAATAGCTTTAAATCTCCTAAGACAATCCCTATAGCCATAGTAGCTATTGGTCCAAATACAGGGGCGATAATCATGGCCCCAACTATTACTGGGGTATTATCAAGAATTAATCCTAAGGTGGCAATTATAGCAGCCACCACAGCCAAAAATACTAGTTGGCTACTTATCTCACTATTCTCCTTAGCATAAGTAACAATAGTCTCCCGACTGGCTCGATATGCCTCTTTTTTGGCCTTCTCTTTATTACTTGGAATTACAGTATCAGGCGTAAAGATAATTAAACTGCGATGTACATTATTAGTAAAATCAAAACGATTCTTTAGCTTATCTATCAGTACATCAACATTATGATATAAAAGATTTATAATAAGTAGATCCCCTGACTTTGATTCAATTAATTTATAATCCTCAATCTCCACCCCCAAATTCTTTAGTAATTCAACAGCATCTTTTCCTTCACCTGAAGCAAAGGTAGCATGAACAACTTGCATATCAAACCTCCTTTAATAATATTCTATCCTAGTCTTATATAAAAAATTATTAATTCTTACTATAAAGATAGAAATTTTATACCATTTTAAAATCTATAAACTAACATAAAAAGACCCCCTAAAGGGGGAATAATCCTAATAAATCAACTCTTTAATTATATTATCATATAACTACTTATTCTTCATACGTTCTAAAATCAACTGATATCCGTCAGCACCATAATTTAAAGAGCGTTTTACTCTACTGATAGTAGCAGTACTTGCCCCAGTAGTTTCAGCGATCTCTTCATATGTGTAACCTTCATTTAGCATCCGAGCTACTTCTAGCCTCTGGGCTAAAGATTTTAATTCATTAACAGTACTTATATCCTCAAAAAATTTATAACACTCTTCTTTATTCTTTAACAATAAAATAGCCTCAAATAACTGATCAGTAAATTTATCTTGTAACTTAGATTTCAAAACTTACACCTCCATAAATTATATCTATCATACCTTTTACCTATATTATAATAAACTTTCTATTCTTTTACCAGTGATTTAACTTGTTAAAGTATAAAAGTATAATGATTGATTTAGTAATAAATATAGAAAAAGTGTGGAAAAATCCACACTTCCAAGATCACATATAAATATATTTTAGAATAAACAAGAGACCAAATAAAGTTATAATCCAATGTACATCCTTACCTTCACCATACAAATACTTTACAATAGGATAAATAATAAATCCTAAAGAGATACCATTTGTAATCGAATAGGTAAAAGGAATTGCAATAAGAGTGATAAAAGCTGGTATAGCTTCTGTAACATTATCCCAATCTATATAAACTACATTCTTCATCATCAATGAACCAACAATAATTAAAGCTGGAGCTGTCGCTGCTACTGGTACAATTGCAACTAATGGTGTAAAGAAGATTGATAGCAAGAAACAAAGTGCCACTGTTACACCTGTCAATCCTGTTCTTCCTCCTTGAGCCACCCCTGTAGCAGACTCAACATAAGTGGTAACAGTTGGTGTTCCCATCAATGCACCAGCCATCGTTCCAACTGAGTCGGCCAATAAGGCACGATTAACTTTAGGCAGATTCCCATCTTTATCTAAAAACCCTGCTTGTTGACTTACTCCAATCAAAGTACCTGCCGTATCAAATATATCTACAAATAAGAAGGAAAATATAACTGACAAAAGTCCTATATTCAATATACTCATAATATCTGCCTTAAAAAAGATAGGTTCCCAACTTGCAAAAGTAGGAGCTTTGATAATAGCCTCTGGTAACTCTACAATTCCAAAGGGAATCCCCATCAATGTGCTAACAATAATTCCAATTAAGATAGCGCCCTTAATATTATAAGCCATCAATACAATTGTAATTATAATACCAAAAAGAGCTAATAAAGTAGTAGGTGCAGTTAAATCTCCTAAATCAATCAAAATTGCCTGACTATTAACTACAATTCCTGCACTTTCCATTCCTAATAAAGCAATAAACAGCCCCATTCCTCCACTGATTGCCAACTTTAAGTTCTTGGGCATAGAGTTGATAATCGCCTCTCTTACCTTAGCTACACTTAAAATTAAAAAGATAATACCTGAAACAAAGACAGTTCCCAAAGCCTGTTGCCAGCTAAGTCCCAACTTTAATACTACTGTATAAGTAAAGTAAGCATTTATCCCCATTCCTGGAGCCAAAGCAAAAGGATAATTTGAAAAGAAAGCCATACATAAAGTACCAAAAGCTGCCGAAATAGCTGTAGCAATCGTTACTGCTTCAATTGGCATACCTGTTGCTGATATTATATTAGGATTGACAAAGATAATATAAGCCATCGTCATAAAGGTCGTAATTCCTGCAAAAACCTCTGTCTTTACATTAGTATTATTTTCTTTTAATAAAAATACTCGTTCTAATAAAGCAGTCATTAAATTTCCCCTCCATTTATTATCGTTCGTGTTTTATTGTGCTTTTTCTTTAAACCGTTATTAATGTTAACATATAACTTGGTAATAGTCAATAATTAAACTAATTTTTTATAAGAATATACGATGTATGTTCGTATTATAAAATGATTTAAAGCAATTAGTATCAAATCATAAAAGAATAAGAGGATGGTAGCTACCATCCTCTTATTGAAGAAATCTGACCAATATTTAGTTGTTTACAGAAACATTTCAACTAGTAGACTTCTTTATATTAGAGGAGATTAATTCTTTAAAAGATATATTGGGTTAGATATATAATTCCTGTTAAGGAGATAGTACTCAATAAGGTTGTTGTCAACACAACTTGAGAAGCAAAATCTGGCTCATTATTAAATTCTACTGCAATCAGTGCCGTACTTACAGCTGTCGGTACCGATGAAGAGATAAACAATACTTGAGCAGTATTACTGTCTATTTCCAATAATAGAATCAATAAATAGGCTAAAATTGGTCCAATCAATAATCTAGTAAAGCTAGCTATATAAACATCTAAATCCTTGAAATTAAATTTAGTGGCTGTTAATTGAATTCCTAACATAAGTAATGCTATTGGAATCATCCCATCCTTCATATATAAAATAGCAGGCCACAAGAAGGATTCTGTAGGATTATAGGGTACTACTTTAAATATTAAAGCTAAAGCAATTGCATAGACTGTGGGCATACTAAAAATTGTTTTGAGATTCTCCTTATAATCCATCTGTCCCCTTCCAGCATTATAAAATCCTAAAGTATTAGTTATTAAGGTCTGTACAAGTAAGACCATGATCTGTACAGAGATAGCATAAGCTGCAAAGGCAGTCCCCCCAAAGACTAAAGAGATAAGCGGAAGAGAAAAATTACCAGAATTATAGAACATAATAGCATTTTTAAAGGCACTCTCCCTTGCTATACTATGTCCTCGCAACTTGGCAATTATCACACTTATTAAAGCAAGAGCTATAATAAAGAGTGTTGCAAATAATAATACCTTCAATAGTCTTGTATCTATCTTGGTCTCATAGATCTTTACAAAAATTAAAGAAGGGATGAAGATATAAAAGTTGACCTTACTTAAAGAGTTGATATCCAATTCAAATTTTGTAGCCAGCATATAACCTAAAATAATTATCAGAAAAATTGGTGATATATTATTAAATAGTACAAACAAAAAAACCTCCACTTGTCTTCCTCCTTATTCTTATAGATAGAGAATGTCAGTAATAATACTATAGTTCAAGATAAATATATCTACCCCTTCTTCTACCAAATTATTAAGGGCTCTTCTGACTGTCATTCTACTTAACTTAAAAATATCACTCAATTCCCTTTCAGAAGGTATCTGTTCTTCAACTTCGTAATATCCTATTTCCACCTTCTCTCTAATTATATTCTCTAATTGATAATACAAAGGGTCGGACTATGTTCATCTATTTTTATAAACTCCTCCTTCTTTTTATATAATAATTTTTTAATCATAACTTTATAATTTAAAAGAAAATCATTAACTAAAGATATCCAAGTATAAAGTGTAATTTAATGAATAATAGCGACACTTTCATATCTGGAATCAGGAATCTGAAACCAGTATTTATAATTGATTCCTGATAACCGACTTCTTCTACTTAATTATCTATTATTAATCTAATTTTCACAAAAGTCGTGGAAGAGCCATAACTTATTCTAATATATCTGTAAAAACATATGATTCATCAATAGATTTCACAAGCTTTGCTGGACAATTTTTAATAGAAATATTATCATCAGAAAATCTCCGATAAGCATCAGCCTTCTGTTTACCGAAAAAGAGCAGAAAAGATTCTTTAGCCTTTAGCAGTAAATTTCTAGATGCACTTATTCTTTTAGCAGGAGGTTTAGGAGAGTTATCTACTAAAATATATGAATCCGAATCTTCCTTAATAGATGGATGATCAGGAAATAATGAAGCTGTGTGCCCATCTTCTCCCCCACTTAATAATAAGATATCCATCTTTCCACCATACCGGTTCAACTCTTTCACATAATTACTTAAACCTTTATCATCTTGATTAGGATCATAAATAAATGGATGTAAATTTTCTTCTGTTATCTTTCCACTCTGAATTAATTCATTTAAAAAGGCTTCTCTGGCAAGCTTATAATTACTTTGATCATTATCTAATGGTACAAGACGTTCATCAGCCATAAAGATATGCACCTTATTCCATTCAATAGAATAATCCTTTAAACAAGAGAATATCCCAGCAACTGAACTACCACCTACAATACCCAAAACTAAATAATCATTCTTGTGAAGCAAAGCTTCAATTCCCTTAACCATCTTTTTAGCAACCTGTTCTTCTAACTCTTCTCTAGCACCAACTATTCTTTCCATTGATATACCTCCTTATTATCTTCTTAATTATAATATATAGAATATTATAAAATTGTTCAAGTCAAGCTCTTTAATGGCTACTTGTTATTAAAGTGACTAAATATAGAGATATTACGACACTTTTTATAATGGTAAATTTACTAGCCACAGGTTTCAACCTGTGGTGATGATGACATGTTACACTACGGGGTTTTAACCCGTAGCTAAAACTTAAAGTGTCGCAATATATCCATATTAAAACACATTTAACTTAAATTTCAGAAACATAAATCTATATCAAAAACCACAAAAGAGTACAGAGAAATTCCCCTGTACTCTTTTAAATTATCCCATGAAAATATATTTAATAATAAATAATAGTCCTAAAATATAAACTACCCAATGAACATCTTTACCCTCACCATGAAATAATTTTACAATTGGATAGAGAATAAATCCTAAAGAAATACCATTAGCAATAGAATAAGTAAAAGGCATCGCAATAATTGTCACAAAAGCTGGTAAACTTTCCGCAATATTTTCCCAGTCTATCTTGATTACATTTTTCATCATCATAAGCCCAACAATAATCAAAGCTGGTGCTGTTGCTGC
This sequence comes from Orenia sp., assembly GCF_055140805.1. Taxonomy (NCBI): domain Bacteria; kingdom Bacillati; phylum Bacillota; class Clostridia; order Halanaerobiales; family Halobacteroidaceae; genus Orenia; species Orenia sp. The sequence continues at coordinate 19,943 of NZ_JBSQYM010000025.1, read as the reverse complement.
TGCTGGTACAATTGCTATAATCGGTGCAAAAAAGATGGATAATAAAAAACAAAAGGCTACTACTACTCCAGTTAATCCAGTTTTACCACCTTCAGCTATTCCTGCTGCTGACTCAATACAAGTAGTTACTGTTGGAGTACCCATCATCGAACCTGCCACTGTTCCAATTGAATCTGCTAATAATGCTTTATCTGCTTTTGGCAAATTGCCCTTATCATCTAAGAATCCTGCTTGTTGGCTCAAACCAATTAAAGTTGCAGCCGTATCAAATAAATCTACAAATAAGAAAGCAAAGATAATGGTCAATACCCCTTTATCAAGTACACCTCTAATATCAGCTTTAAATATTATCTCTGACCAACTATCAAAACTAGGTATCTTAATAATAGCTGTTGGCATCTTAGCTACTCCCAAAGGAATTGCTAAAATAGTCACAGCAATAATTCCAACTAAGATACTCCCCTTTATATTCTTAGCCATCAATATACCTGTTATAATCAAACCTAATAATGATAAAATAGTAGTTGGATTGCTTAAATTACCTAGAGTAACTAAAGTAGAATCATGATTAATAACAATTTCAGCATTCTGCATCCCAATAAATGCAATAAAGAGACCTATCCCTGCACTTACTGCCAACTTTAAAGTTTCAGGCATAGAATTGATTATTGTCTGCCTAACTTTAGTAAAGGTTAATAATAAAAAGATGATTCCCGAAAGAAAGACAGCTCCTAATGCCTCTTGCCACGTAAAACCCATCCCCATTACAACTGAATATGTAAAGTAAGCACTCAATCCTAAGCCTGGAGTTAGAGCAAAAGGATAATTAGTCATTAATGCCATACACAAAGTAGCAAAGGCTGCCGAGATAGCAGTAGCAATCATCACTGCCTCAAAGGGCATCCCAGTTTGACTTAAAATATTTGGATTGACAAAGATAATATAAGCCATTGTCATAAAAGTAGTCAGCCCTGCAATTATCTCTTTTTTCAGATTTGTATTATGTTCTGTTAGTTTGAATAATGATTCTAATGATTTTAGCATAAAATTCCCCTTTCCTTATTACAGCTAACTTATATAAGTTATATAGTTAAAAATAAAAACCCCCAAACTACAATTCCTGATTAGGAACTATAATTTGGGGCAATAAAGATAATATATCAACTGTAAATATCTCATCTCCATACCCCGTAGTCGATTAGTTTACGGCTAATCGGTAGAAACTGTCGAGCCTTATCCTCGATATTATACGGAATTATTAATAATTTTGTAATATAATTATTAATTTTTTATTAATTATATGGTATAAGAGATATATTGTCAAGTTTCAAGGCAAACTAAAAATAAAAAGGCATAATTTGATTAATAATAAAAAGGAGATAGTTGACTAAAAGTCAACTATCTCCTTTAAATATATTCATCAATAAATTAAGCTGCTCCTAAAAAGACATATTTAAGAATAAATAATAGACCTAATAAATATACAACCCAATGAACATCTTTTCCTTCACCGTGAAATAACTTAACAATAGGATATAAAATAAATCCTAAAGAAATACCTGTTGCAATTGAATAGGTAAAAGGCATTGCAATGATTGTAACAAAGGCTGGTAAACTCTCAGCAACATTTTCCCACTCAATATCTACAGCATTTCTTAACATTAATGAACCTACAATAATCAATGCAGGTGCTGTAGCAGCTGCTGGTACAATTGCAATTACAGGAGTAAAAAAGATTGATAATAAGAAACAGATTGAAATAACAACACCCGTTAAACCTGTTCTACCACCTTGGGCTACCCCAGAAGCCGATTCAACATAGGTAGTAACAGTTGGGGTTCCCATCATAGAACCAGCAATTGTCCCCACTGAATCTGCCAGCAATGCTCTCTCTACCTTAGGTAAATTACCATCTTCATCCAAGAATCCTGCCTGCTGACTTACACCTACTAAAGTTCCTGCTGTATCAAATAAATCTACAAATAAGAATGCAAATACTATTGTTAAAACACCTTTAGCCCATGCTCCAGCAACATCAGCTTTAAATAATACTGGAGACCAAGTAGATAATTGTGGCACTTCAAAAATCTTTTGAGGCATCTCTGCTACTCCAAAAGGAATAGCTAAGATAGTGATGATAATAATTCCCCATAGGATACTCCCTTTTACTTCCTTAGCCATCAATAATCCTGTTATAATAATCCCTAATATAGCTAAGATAGCACTAGGATTTGTTAAGTTACCTAAAGTAACTAAAGTTGCATCACTATTTACAACAACTCCTGCATTTTGCATACCTATAAATGCAATAAATAACCCAATACCAGCACTTACTGCTGATTTTAATGTATTTGGCATCGCATTAATAATCGTTTGTCTTACCTTAGTCAATGTTAGCAATAAGAAAATAACCCCAGAGATGAATACAGCCCCTAAAGCCTCTTGCCAAGTAAGTCCCATCCCTAATACAACAGTATAGGTAAAGTAAGCATTAAGTCCCATACCTGGAGCTAAAGCAAACGGATAATTCGATAAAAAGGCCATACATAAAGTAGCGAAAGCCGCTGAGATAGCTGTAGCAATCATTACCGCCTCAAAAGGCATTCCTGTAGCCTTAACGATATTTGGATTTACAAAGATAATATAAGCCATTGTCATAAAAGTAGTAATTCCAGCAACAACTTCTGTCTTGATACTTGTCTTGTTCTCTGATAACTTAAAAACTCTTTCTAAAAAACTAGCCATTAAAGTTCCCTCCTACAATTAAGATATTTTATTAGAATTAAAAACAAAAAAATTCCCAAGACATAATTCCATGTAGAATTAGTGACTTGGGATAAAAGATGTAGTTTAAAACTAACATCAACATCCCGTAGTCGACTAGTTTACGGCTAATCGGTAGAAACTTTCAGGCCCTATCCCTGATATTATACGGAATTACTTATACTTTTATTTTATTGATATCATTGATATAAAAATCAACTTAACGTTGATAGGTTTAATCATATCTTATATTTACATTGTAATATTAACACAAATCTAAATCATCTTCAAGAAAAAACTAATATTTTTATTTTATTTATTTATTTTGTTCGTGTTTAACTATTTTGTATGATTATTCTCTTAAAAAGGTGCTATCTACTAGTATAGTCATTTCAAACCTATAATTAACTGATTTATCTACATGACTATAGCCATCCAACTTTAGAGTGAAATAATAGAAAGATAGTATGATATTTTTTTGGAATCTGGAATCAGTAGTCAGGAATCAATTATAAACACTGGTTCCAGATTCCTGATTCCCGACACGAAAGTGTCGTAATATCTCTCTATAACATCATATTTAATTTTCATTCTAAATTTGCTAATTAAAATTTAAATTTATCTACTAATTTAGATAAATCAGTAGACATAATTGCTAATTCCTGTGAAGAACTGACAATCTCTTGGGTAATAGCAGATTGCTGTTGACTAGAAGCAGAGACCTCTTCAGTATTAGCTGCAAACTCCTCAGTTACAGAAGCTATGTTGTCAATAGAACCTTTAATATCATGACTCTTGATATTCATACTATCAATATGAGAGGTTACACTCTGAATAACCTGACTTAATTCCAGAGCAATCTCTTTAATATCCTTGAATCTATCACCAGTCTCCTCAATAGATTCAACACTATCACTAACTACCCCTTCACTATTTTTCATCTGTTCAACAGCCTTATCTACTTGACTTTGAATATTTCTAATCAACTTAGCTATATTACTTGTAGCTACTGAGGATTCCTCAGCTAACTCCCTGATTTCATCAGCTACAACAGCAAAACCACGCCCATGCTCTCCAGCCCTTGCTGCTTCAATTGCTGCATTTAAAGCCAATAAATTGGTCTGCTCTGCTACACTACCTATTAAATTTACTATCTCATCAATCTCTTTAGAATTTTCACCTAAAGCAAAGATAATTCCAGAGACATCTTGAGCACTGGTCTTCATTCTATTAATCATTTGGATAGAATGATCAATAGCTTGGTTTCCTAACTTTACATCCTCTAAGACATTATCAGAAATTTGATTCATATCCTTAGTTTTATTTTCAATACTTTCAATCTCTAGATTTAACTCACCCATACTACTAGATATCTTCTCTATCTGGTCAGAATTTTCCTCAGCCCCAGTAGCTATCTCTACGACAGATTTGGTGATTTGGTCTGCACCTTCACCCATCTGATCTCCTGCTGCTGATAACTCTTCACTAGAAGCTGTTAAATTCTCAACAGATTCACTAATATTAATTACCATATCTGTTAAATTAGCAAGCATATTATTAAGTGACCTTCTTAATTGACCTATTTCATCCTCAGACTTTATCTCCAAGCTTTCTAGCTCTAAATTACCTTGAGCAATCTGATTAGCAAATGTAGCTGCTTCTATCATTGGACTAGATAGTTTAAGTGCAATAAAATAAAAAGAGATTATAATTAATAAAGAAACAATAGAACTAAAGATTAATACCTTATTAAAGACTTCAGAAATCATCTGATTAACGAATTCCTTAGAAGCTCCTACATACCAAATCCCTATAATCTCTCCTTGAGCGTTTTTAATAGGGGTATAACCAGTCTGATAAAGATGACCTACCACATTTGCTTCTCCATAATAATCTCTACCTTCTTCTAACACTTTCCTTTCCACTTCTTCAGAGACTAAAGTACCAACTACCCTTTTGCCATTTTTTTTAACATTGGTAGCTACCCTTTTATTTTTAGCAAAGATAGTTACAGTATCATTAGTTAATTCACCAATATGGTCTACAATAGCAAAGTTATTATTCATCAATACTTCACCCTTGTAGAGCTTATCACCTTCAAGACGCCAATCACCTGGAAATCTCTGTTCAATAATATCATAACCTGTGGCTAAATCTGTCTTGACCTTATTAACTGCTACATCTTTAGCCTTATCAGTGACTACAACTTTTACTACAATTAAAGTTGCTCCCAATAATAGCACTATACTAGCAATAATCATAGCTACTAACTTCTTCTTTAAAGATGTCTTTTTAATTAAATTCATAGATTAAGCCTCCCTTTGTCTGTCTTAAAATAAATTACTAAAAAATAAATAGTTCCAGCTAAAATAATAAGTCCAATTAATATTATTAATAATTCTATAAGTTCTTATCAATCACCTGCAAAAATATAATTAATTTAGTAATAATTAAAATCTAGAGTATAGTTTCTTAAAAAATGTATATATTTTTCAAATGAGAAATGAGCCTCTCGGCTTTAATGAACCCCTTCGAGTTTTTAAAAACATAAAAACTCTTCGTGGAATAAAAAATGAGCCTCTCGGCTCATTTTTTATTCCCACTCTATGGTTGCAGGTGGTTTGGAAGTTATATCATAAACTACCCTATTTACTTGGGTCACTTCATTGGTAATTCTAGTAGATATCTTCTCTAATACTTCATAAGGAATTCTAGCCCAATCAGCAGTCATAGCATCCTTACTTTTAACAGCTCTTAAGCCGATTGTATAACAATAAGTACGTCCATCCCCCATCACACCTACACTACGCATCGGAGGTAGTACAGCAAAATACTGCCAAATCTCTCTACCTAAACCAGCCTTTTTAATCTCATCTCTATAGATATAATCTGCCTCTTTTAAAATCTCTAGTTTATCCTCTGTTACTTCTCCTAAAACTCTGATTCCTAAACCAGGACCTGGGAAGGGTTGTCTCCAAACAATCTCATCAGGTAAACCTAGCTCTGAACCTACTTCACGTACCTCATCTTTAAATAACTCTCTTAATGGTTCAATCAGTTTGAATTCCATATCCTCTGGTAATCCACCTACATTGTGGTGACTTTTAATTGTAGAAGCACCTTCACTACCTCCACTTTCAATTACATCAGAGTAGATAGTTCCCTGTACCAAATACTTAGCTTTGCCAACCTTAGCCGACTCTTCTTCAAATACTCTAATAAACTCATTACCTATAATTTTACGCTTCTCTTCTGGATCTGCCACTCCTGCTAGCTTAGATAAGAACCTCTCTTGTGCATTGACATAGACTAGATTCATATCAAACTCTTTAGTAAAGGTCTCTTCTACTTCTTGCCCTTCATCCTTTCTTAATAGACCATGGTCTACAAAGATACAGGTCAATTGATCTCCAATTGCTTTATGGACTAAAGCTGCAGCAACCGAAGAATCTACTCCACCAGATAATCCACAGATAACCTGAGCATCGCCTACTCTTTCCTTGATCTCCGCAACAGTTTCTTCGATATAATTAGTGGTTGTCCAATCCCCTTGGCACTTACATACATTATACAAGAAATTATTGATTATCTCCGTTCCTCTTGGAGTATGTACTACCTCTGGGTGGAATTGAACCCCATAAAATCCTTTATCTTGATTCCCTACAGCTGCTGCTGGAGAGTTCTCTGTATAACCGATTATCTCAAAACCTTTAGGTACTTGTGTTACTCTATCACCGTGGCTCATCCAACACTCAAGCTCTTTACCTAAATCACTAAAGATATCCATCTCATTTTTAACATTCATCATTGCCCGACCATATTCACGGCTTTCAGCTCTTTCTACCTTTCCTCCAGGAAGGGTATGGCACATGATTTGCATTCCATAACAGATACCAAAAATCGGTACACCTAATTCAAATATCTCTTCATCTACATAAGGAGCATCCTCTACATATACACTAGCTGGTCCGCCTGAGAAGATAATCCCCTTTGGATTTAACTCCTTAATCCTATCCACTGAAACATTATAAGGTAAAACCTCAGAATAAACATTACATTCTCTGACCCTGCGAGCAATCAGTTTACTATACTGTGCCCCAAAATCTAATACCAAAATCAATTCATGATTTCTATTCTGGCTCATTAAATTCCCTCCTAAAATTTTATTAATATGATACTATAAAGTTGACTATATAAGTAAAAATCCCAAATCATAATCTAAAAATAAAGATTACAACTTGAGATATAGTGATAGATTGATATTATCATAATCAATATTGTATACCAATATAACTATATCCCGTAGTCGACTAATTTACGGTTAGTCGGTAGAAACTATCGAGCCTTATTCCCGAAATTATACGAAATTAAAATAAAATTTATTATTACATTGTTAGCTTCACACCTTGTAGTATAAGTTACATTGAATCTCTTGTCAAGATTAAAAATATTTTTACTAAAATTATACTCTTTTAAACTAATCGAAGTTATTTTAGTAATTTTTTTAATAATTCATGCCCCTCCCCAACACTAACAGGCAACTCTTTATCTACTACTAATCCTTTAAATAATTGAGCCACTATAGGTAGAACATTATCAAAAGATTCAATACCATCTTTTAACACTTCTCTTCCTCCTTGAGCAGCCACTTCACCATCATCTAAAATTATAAATTTCTCTCCCCATTCAGCCGCAAAATTCAAATCATGGGTAGCTATAACTATCGTCTTACCTTCTGCAATAAGCCTGTCTAGTATTTCGATTAAAGTTTGAGATCCTAAGGGATCTAAAAAAGCTAAAGGTTCATCTAAAAAGATTATTTCAGGCTCCATTATTAGAACTCCAGCCAAGGCAACTCTTCTCTTCTCTCCATAACTTAAATGATGAGGATTCTTCTTTAAAAGGTCTTCTAGCTTTAATAAATTCACCAGTTCTGTTAACTTACTCTCGGTTTTATCTTTAGATAACCCAAATTGCCTAGGCCCAAATAAGATATCCTCTTCTACTGTTGGAGCAAAGACCTGGTCATCAGGATTTTGAAAGAGATAAGCCATCTTCTGGCGGATAATATTCTCATCTATCTTAGATAAATCCTCTCCTTTAAAAAGAACCTCTCCACTGTCTGGAGAATAAACTCTTAACAGATTAAAGAATAAGGTTGATTTCCCAGCACCATTTGCTCCTAGAAATATAGTAGGCTGATTTTTATTAATAGAGAAGGAAATATCCTTTAAAAATGGCTTATCCTCATAAGAGAAGTTCAATTTATTCACTTCTAAGATTACTTCTTTATTTGCTTTCACAGATTTCCTCCTAAAATATTATATTTTTGTAACTTTAGAGTTGAACTTACTAGGTATATTACGACACTTTTTCTATTTTATGTTCTAAGGAATATCTTATCTTTGAGTTTTTATCAAAAACTCTGCTTTATCTTAGTTTAGGTTTCGCCTAAAGGGCGAGTTACCTTTTTTACCACAGGTATCATTCAGGAAGAAGAACACTTCCTTCAAAGCTCCATAGATAAAAAAGTAACCAAAAAATCATTTTAAGACCGGGAAAACGCTAGTATTTACAAACTAAGATTAGAATGATCAAATAAATTTTATAATTATATTATGAATTAGCAATCATCTAATATACCGCTTACTTTCCCAACGAAACACGCTAAAACTATATAAGAAATATTGAATTTATTTAAAGTCCTTGAATTTAAAATAGTATTAGATTATAACTCGAAGACCGCTTACGTTTCTAAAACCCTTAAGGTCTTAACTATCAATTATCAACTATACACTGAGGTAAAAAGTGTCGCATTATTTCTATATTACACCACATTCAAATTTAACTATAGACCTGAATCTTTATAATTATTCCTCTTCCTTCGCAATCAACGTTTCAGTATTTAGCCCTCTTAGCTTCATCGCTTGATAAACTTTATCACTCTTATCAATCGAACGAACTACTCCAGCCCCAATGCTTTCTGCCAGTACAGAGTACTCTTTTATAGAAAATTTCTTCTCTACCATTCTTCCTCGTAATCTACGGGCTAGAATAAATTTATTCACCTCTCTCTTAAAGGTTTTATGATACCTAAAGATGAAGAAGATTGTCACTATCAGCAAGTTAGGAGTCTTCAATTCTTTCATCGCTAAAATCAAGTTATTTTCATTAAAACTACCTAAGAGATTAATATTGAATATAATAATTATTAAGAATTTCAAACTCAAATGAATAGCAAATTGCCAGCCCTGCTCATGAAAGAATCCTAAAATTATAATTGTAAGGAAAAAAGGTATAGCAAAATAAAACCTTTGCCATACCTTCTTGAATGATTTATTACAAAAAGCTATCATAATCATTGCAGTAAATAATCCAATTAATAATCCTAAACTACTAATTTGTAAAATTAGTATGACTCCTATTAAATAGCTAAGCAATCTATTCTTAGCCTTAATTCTCATCTTGCTTGACTACCTTCTGATTTATAATCACTTTAGCAAGCAAAGTTAGAGCCATATATGTAAGTCCTACACCTAAAATTCCTGCAAATCCTGTAGCAACTACGCCATCTCCTATCGGCAACTGATAATCAGAGAATATCGAAAAACTATCTTTAGCATAATTGATAAAACCCAAATCTTCTGCCACCCTTTCCAAACCATCAGGCTGTGAGGAAGCTAAAATGGAGTTAAAAAAAGCTAATAATAAGATAACTCCAACAATCCACAAGAACACTTTCTTAGTGAACACCACAATCACCTACCCTATAATTTAACAGCTCTAATCGATTGGGAATAACCCGTTCTAAATAACTTACTATTAGGACAGTAATTACCCCTTCAATCAAACCTACCAAAAGGTGCCATCCTATCATAGCAGGTAAGACTAAATCCAAAGCAATAGTTCCAGAGATAGCCAATTCCAATGCTGCAACACCCGCTGAGATCACAGTTGCCAACAATGCTGCTAAAAACACACTCATCTTAGCAGATTTAGTTATCCTCTGCAAAACAATATAAAGCCCATATCCCGCAAAGACTTGAACCACAGCCATATTAAAGATATTGGCCCCTAATACAGTAATCCCACCATCCATAAAGAAGATAGCCTGAATCACTAAGATAGCAGTAATTACTATGGTTGCAGCCCAAGGACCAACTACCAGCATCGCCAATACCCCACCTAATAAGTGACCAGAAGTACCAGCAGCAATTGGCAGGTTAATCATCTGCGCTGCAAAGATAAAAGCTCCTAATAAACCTAGTAATGGAATCTTCTCCTCAGCAAAATTGTTCTTTAACTTATCTAAACTCAACTTCAAAGCTCCCGCTGTAGCCAGATAAGTTCCTACACAAGTCTTTAAATCCAAAAATCCATCAGGTATATGCATTTTCTCACTCCTTATTTATCTTTAAAATTATTCAATTGTAGTAAGAGTTAACTTTCCATGCTTAATCCCTTTTAAAGCAATCAATTTCTTGGATATCTCCTCAATCTCTTTAGTCTTTCCCTCTACTACAATAACCTCTAAACAATAATCATGGGACAGATGAAGATGGAGATTGGACTTAAATAAATGATGATAATCATGCTGTAACTTTAACATTTTATCTGTTAAGCCCCGCTGGTGATGATTGTAGATTAAGGTGAGCGAACCTACTGCCTCTTCCTCACTAGCTTGGCACTTCTCTTCAATAATCTTATCTCTAATTAAATCTCTAATCGCTTCAGAACGATTATTATAGCTACCTTCTATCATCTCATCAAATTTCTCTAATAATTCATCCTCAATAGAAACCCCAAACCGTACTAACTCCGACATAACTCACCTCTTATCTAATTATATTATAGCCCCCTAGAGTTTAGTAGCACAAATTTAATTTTCGTGTTACTAGTTATTATTTAGATAGTTGATATTTTTCTCCTGCTTAAAACTAAAAAATAAATCAAATATTTTTTGCAACAAATCTTACTAATTTACGCGAATTTAGATAAAAATATTTTTAAAATCTAATTTAGGTTTTAGATGTTAATTCGTGTTATTCGCGTCAATTCGTTGCTACTTTTTAATCTTTTGAATAAGTTATCTTCAAAATATTACAAAGCATAATATCCTTACTAATTAAAAAATGTTGGAGGATATCCCCCAACATTTTTCTATTTAAAATAGACTATTATCTGCCCCCAATTTATAATGACTCATCTTCAGTTTATCGATCATTGGTAGATTATAAGGGCAAACATTTAGACACTTTCCACATTCAGTACAGCGGTTAGCTTTAATCTCTATCTGCTTATATAAATCCTTAGCCATCTCTTGATTGCCAAACCAGAATCTCAATCTATCACGCAAAGCAAAATCTGCTGGATTACGTGGCTTACCATCACGCATTTGGCGATCATAATAACCTTCTAACTTGAAAATTTCTCGAATATTAACTCCTTCGGGACAGACGTCATCACAGCTTCCACATTGGCGACAGATATAATTTCCTAGCTCTGAAGCTTCTTTAAATAGCTTTTCTTTCTCCTCTTGGGTCATTTGAACAAAGTTATTAGCAAAGTCGATATCCACCTTCACCATCTCTTCACTATTCATCCCTGTAACTACCATAGAGACAGGTAAGGAGAAGGAATATCTAAAAGCCTGCTTGGCAGAACGCCATAAGAAACCATCAGCAATTGGCTTCATACAGATCAATCCTATGTTATTTTCTTGAGCCAAAGGAATTAATTCCCCTTCTAATTTCGGAAAGTTAAAACGGTCAAAGTAATTTAAAGTAGCCATTACTACATCAAATTCATCAGTTTTAATAGCTTCAATTAATGTGTCAGGTTGACCATGCATCGAGATAGCTACATAACCAATCTTTCCTGCCTTTTGCAATTCTCTAACAGCTTCCATAGCCCCACCAGGATTTAAGATCTCCTTCAATTCTTCATGAGTTCCTACAGCATGCATAAATATCAAGTCTAAGTAATCAGTCTGTAAATTCTTCATACTTCTTTCTATATCGGCCTTAGCTCCTCCTTTATCTCTGGAGCTGGTTTTGGTAGCTAATACAAGCTCATCTCGCCTTTGGGCAATAACTCCACCTATCTTTCTTTCTGACTCACCATCACCATAATCAGCAGCTGTCTCAATATAATTTCCACCTTGATCTAAGTAATAATTTAAGAGACTTCTTGCTTTCTCAGTAGGAATCTCTAATAAATGAAAGCCACCAAATCCCAGCAGACTAACCTCCAAACCAGTTCTACCTAAAACTCTCTTTTCCACAATCAATCATCCTCCCTATGATATTATAATCTAAAATTTCTTAATTTGACTTAACTAGCTAAACAATTTTAGCTTATGCTCTATAGGGTAAGACCATCAGACCTTCTTTTGACTACTTTTATAATTATCTATTATTATTTGATAGACTTTTTTAATTGGGAGATTGTATTCTGTAGCTATCCTCTGGCACTCATCATATTCTGGAGCATATTTCAACACTTCACCATTCTGATAAGCAACCTTCATAGTTACTTCACCAAACTGACTATCAACTTTAACAAACTTTCTAGTTAACTTTTCACGGTCTAGATTATATTTTCTAATTCCCAAGGTTGTAGTTTCTCTAAATAAAATCTCTTCAAACTTCTTCACATCTATCTTGTGGCACAACAGACTCAGCTTAATTCCTGGACGGTTCTTTTTCATAATGATATTGCTTAGGTAGAAGTCCAAAGCACCTTCTTTAAAGACTAGAGGAAATAGATGAGAATAAATCTCTGGATTCATATCATCGATATTAGTCTCTAATATTACTAGATTCTCTTTACTTTTTTTTTACCTAAGACTACTCTCAAGACATTAGTAATTTCTAAATCTTTCTTACCTAAACCATAACCCACCTTCTCAATACTCATCTCTGGCAGTGGCTTAAACTCTTTAGCCAAAGTCTTAATAATAGCAGCTCCTGTTGGAGTAACCAGTTCACTCTCTATCCCTTTAGAGTAAACAGGAACACCTGCTAATATCTCTAAGGTTGCTGGAGCAGGTACTGGGATATTTCCATGGGCACACTTTACAAAACCTGTACCTAAATGCAGGGGAGCAGAATAAATCTCATCTATATCCAATAAATCTATACAGATAGCTGCCCCAACTATATCTACAATCGAATCAATAGCACCTACCTCATGAAAATGTACTTCTGCTAGACTTTTATTATGTATCTTTGCCTCTGCTTCAGCTACTAATTTAAAGATTCTTTTACTTAAATCTTTAACACTAGCCTTAAGGCTACTATTATCAATTATCTCTTCTATATCAGCAAGATTTCTATGCTTATGATGATGGTGGTGATGATGTTCATGAGTATGATTATCTGAATGGGCATGATGATGATTGTGCTTTATAATAACATCAAAATCAGTTCCTGTAATTCCATTTTTCTGTCCCTTTTTAATCTCTAATTCATAACCATCTATACCTATTTTATTTAACTCTTCTAAAAATGACTCTTGATCTATACCTAAATCCAGTAAAGCTCCAATAGTCATATCTCCACTAATTCCTGATAAACAATCAAAGTATAGTATCCTACTCATAATTAACACCCCTTTTTGAGTGTACAATGTACAATTGATAATTTACAATTAAGAATTTGATTTTTAATTGTACACTGTACATTGTTAATTGTAAATTTATCTTTTTTTCATTGCTCTTTCCAATTGTTGATTGATACTACTAGCTAGATAAGCTGCTCCAAAACCATTATCGATATTTACTACTCCAATTCCACTAGCACAGCTATTTAACATGGCTAATAAAGTGGCTAAACCATTAAAGTGGGCACCATAGCCAACACTTGTCGGTACAGCTATGACTGGCTTATCGACCAATCCTCCTACTACACTTGCTAAGGCACCTTCCATACCAGCTACAGTTATAATTACACTGGCTTCATTTAACTTATCACGATTGGATAAGAGTCTATGTATTCCAGCTACTCCTACATCATAGAGTCGTTCTACACTATTACCCATTACCTCTGCTGTAATTGCTGCTTCCTCAGCTACTGGTATATCAGAAGTTCCACCTGTTACTACTAGTATCTTACTTTCAGTCTTTTCTATCTCTCGCTGTTTAACTACAATAATTCGTGCAGCACTATAATACTCCAAATCCTGAGTAATATCTTTTAAGCCTTCATAAATCTCTTCATTGGCTCTAGTAGCAAGAACATTATTATTTCTCTCTAACATCTTAGCTACTATCCCTTTGATATGTTCTACCGACTTACCTTCACAATAGATCACTTCAGGATAACCATTTCTCAACCCACGATGATGATCTATTTTGGCATATCCCAAATCTTCAAAGGGTAAATCATTCAATTTAGCCATAGCATTATCTATTGATAAATTGCCATCTTTTATACCTTCTAAAATTGATTTAATATCTTCTTTCTTCAATTATTAATACCTCCTTTACTCTTTAATCAATAACCATCTCTTCTTTACTTAATACCTCATTCATACTACCTGTTCTATAACCAGCTAAATCTAAAGTCACATAGGTAAAGCCAATCTCTTTTAATTTATTAGCGATTTCATCCATTTTATCTAAGCTGAAGAATTTCTCTCTCTCCTCTGGTGCAACTTCGATTCTAGCAATCTCACCATGGTGCCTAACCCTTAACTGTTTGAGATCCAAATCTCTTAGGTAATCTTCTGCCTGTTCAACCATAGATAGTTTGCTCTCATTTATCTCTTCTCCATAAGGAAATCTAGAGGATAGACAAGCAAAGGCTGGCTTATCCCAAGTTGGAAGCCCTAATTCTTTAGATACTGCTCTAATATCATCTTTAGTAAACTCCGCATCCTTTAAAGGACTGACTACCTCTAAATCTACTGCAGCCTTCATCCCAGGTCGAAAATCTCCAACATCATCTAAATTAGACCCATCAAGTACATACTTAATCCCATGCTCTTTAGCTACTTCCTCTACTTTAGTAAATAATTCATGCTTACAATAATAACATCTATTAGGTGGGTTCTTAGCAAAACCATCAATATCTGTCTCTTCTGATACAATAACTATCTGTTTGATCCCAATTTGTTCTGCTAACTCTTTGGCCTCTTTAAACTCTCTTTCTGGGTAGGTTGAAGATCTAGCAGTAACTGCAAGAGCCCTCTCCCCTAAAACATCATAAGCAACCTTACTTAAAAAGGTACTATCTACTCCTCCCGAAAATGCTATAGCCACACTGTCTAAATTCTTAATAATCTCTTTTAACTTGGTATATTTCTCTGGGTTTTAACCCGTAGTGTAACATGTCATCATCTCCACAGGTTGAAACCTGTGGCTAGTAAATTTATCATTATAAAAAGTGTCGTAATATCTCTATATTGTATCAATTGTTATACCAATAAAGCTAGTCAACAGAGTCTACAGGCTATCAACTATTACTTCTCTACCGGAGCACATTCTTTTAAGCGATCAATAATCGGTAGATGTTGGGTACATTGCTCTTCACACAATCCACACTCGATGCAATTTTCTGCTCTACTCTCTGGTCTACTCTTTAATGGTCCCCAATTTCTTCTTTCATTTACTTTGTCACCAAGAATATCTTTATTATCATTTATAATCATTTCATTATAAGCCATCATATAAGCTGGGATATATATATCAACAGGACAGCCTAAACAATAACCACAACCTGTACAGAGCTTATCTAAGCCTTCTTTTAAATGGGACTTGATCTCTTCAATCTTCTGATCACTAATCTCCTCAAGAGAATTAGCCGCTGCTATATTCTCTTCTAGTTCTTTAATATTATTAATTCCTGCTAGAGTAACAGTAATCTCTTTATGAGCCATATTAAACTTCAATGCTCCTTGAGCCACACTATCCTCTGGATTCTGTTTAATAAAAGAATAGAAATCTGGATTCTGAGGTATTACCCCACCACCTAATGGATTCATGGTTACTACTCCTAATCCCTTCTCATAAGCTGCTTTAAGTCCTTTCTCACGATAGGCAAAATTACTAGCATTATAACCTAGTAATATCCCTTCGAAGAGGTCATCATTGATTATCTGGACAATCTCATCACCATTGGCATGGGTTGAAAAGACAAGGTGGTCAATCAATCCTTCCTCTTTTAATTTTAAAGCCCCTTCATAAGGTCCACCTTTTTTTATTACATTACTATACATATCTAAGTCTAAAATACACCACATATGTAAAAAATCAATCTTATCAACGTTCATCCGCTTCAATGAAGTCTCAACTCGCTTACGAAGATCATCAGCCGTTGGATCCTTGGTCACCATACTCTTAGTAGAAACATAAAAATCATTGGGCATATCTTTAAAGGCTTCTCCATAAATAAGTTCACTCTTATCATCACAGTAATCTGGAGCAGTATCAAAATAATTAATCCCTAATTCAGATGCTCTTCTTACAATCTGAGCATTCTCTTCAATACTTCTATTTTTTGTATCAAATCTCATTCCGCCAAAACCTAACGCCGATAATTTCTTACCTGTTTTACCATATTCCTTATATATCATCTTTATTAATCACCCTTTTTCTATTTAATTTATATTTAATAAGAGCCTCTCTAACCGATTAAATATTACCTAATATAATCTAATTTCTCTTTACACTAACAACATCTAATTAAACACTAAACTCAAAACTAAGAATGAGATATAGGTATGTGAATTCAAAATGAAACTTAATTGGTATATTGAGACACTTTAAGTTTTAACTACGGGTTTTAACCCGTAGTGTAACATGTCATCATCACCACAGGTTGAAACCTGTGGCTAGTAAATTTACCATTATAAAAAGTGTCGCACTATCTATCTATAACGTCATGGTTAAATTTTTATTCTAGACTCACGAACCTATATTTAGTAAGGGATGCTAATAGAAATATAAACTAACAGGTTAATCTCTATAAAATCAAATAACTACTTCTTCAATCGTTTATCTTATAATTTGGATTACAGATATCTGTCTCTTCTGTTGTATTAAGATGATTATAACACTGTAACTTCTTATTAATTTTAACTAAGGATTGCTTCATCTTCTCTATCTTCTGCTCTACTTTCAGCTTATGCTCAAGTATTATCTGTCTTCGCTGTTCAGTCGTTTCATCACCAACTCTACAAAGATCAACATAATCCTTTATCTCAGCAATAGGCATACCTGTATCTCGCAAACAGCAGACCAACTGCACCCATTCAATATCATTATCTTTAAAGATGCGATTACCATGTTCATTACGTTCAATAAATGGCAATAAACCTTCTTTTTCATAATATCTAAGTGTATAAGTCGTCAAATCAACCATTTCAGCCACCTGTCTAATTGTATATTCCATTAATTTCCCTCCAGATACTTAGTTCTAATTATATTATACACATTAGAGTTCACTCTAAGTCAATAGTTTATTAAAAATATTTCTATTAAAAAGCCTATATAAATAAAAAAGGCCTCCAAAATTGGAGACCTTCTTCATTAATTTAAATATATAAGATATAATCTTTATTTAGATTACATCATTCCTGGCATTCCGCCCATTCCTGGCATTCCACCCATTCCGCCTGGCATTCCGCCACCAGCATTATCATCATCTTTCTTATCTATCACTACAGTTTCAGTAGTTAATAAGATAGCAGCAGCACTAGCAGCATTTTGTAATGCAGAACGAGTTACTTTAGCTGGGTCAACGATTCCAGCCTTAACCATATCTACAAATTCACCTTTATAGGCATCAAATCCAATTCCAACCTCTTTCTCTTTAACCTTTTCAGCAATTACAGCACCTTCATATCCAGCATTATCAGCAATTAATCTTACAGGAGCTTCTAATGCTCTTCTGATGATATCAACACCAGTAGCTTCATCACCTACTAAATCTAAGTCATCTAATGAAGATAATACATCAATTAATGCAGTTCCTCCACCTGCTACAATACCTTCTTCAACAGCAGCACGAGTAGCATTTAATGCATCTTCAATTCTTAATTTTCTCTCTTTAAGTTCAGTTTCTGTAGCAGCACCTACTTTAATTACTGCAACTCCACCTGCTAACTTAGCTAATCTCTCTTCTAATTTTTCACGATCAAAATCAGAATTTGTATTCTCAATCTGTTGACGGATTTGAGATACTCTTTGCTCAATATTAGTTTGCTCTCCAGCACCATCAACAATAGTAGTATCATCTTTAGTAACCTTTACTTTATTAGCACTACCTAACATAGTAACATCAACATTTTCTAGGCTTAAACCTAAGTCTTCAGTGATTACTTGAGCACCAGTTAAAGTAGCAAGATCCTCTAGCATAGCTTTTCTTCTATCACCAAATCCTGGAGCTTTAACAGCTACACATTCAAAAGTTCCTCTTAAACTATTAACTACTAATGTTGCTAATGCTTCACCATCAACATCTTCAGCAACAATTAATAATGGTTTATTCTGTTGAGCAATCTGCTCTAATACAGGTAACATATCTTTAATAGAGCTAATCTTTTGGTCAGTTAATAAGATATATGGATCTTCTAAATCTGCAACCATTTGATCTTGGTCAGTTGCCATATATGGAGATAAGTAACCACGATCAAATTGCATACCTTCTACTACTTCAAGATCAGTTCCCATAGTTTTAGACTCTTCAACAGAAATAACTCCATCTTTTCCTACCTCTTCCATAGCTTTAGCGATTAATTCACCAATCTCTTCATCAGCAGCAGAAATTGCAGCTACTTGAGCAATAGAATCTCTATCTTCGATTGGCTTGCTGATTTCTTGAATCTTAGCAACAGCAGCTTCAACCGCTTTCTGAATTCCCTTTCTTAAAATCATTGGATTAGCACCAGCAGCTACATTCTTCATACCTTCATTTACAATAGCTTGTGCCAATACAGTTGCAGTAGTTGTTCCGTCTCCTGCTACATCATTTGTATTTGTAGCAACTTCTTTAACTACCTGAGCTCCCATATTTTCATAAGAATCCTCTAATTCAATTTCCTTAGCAATAGTTACACCATCATTTGTGATTAATGGAGCACCAAAACCTTGCTCTAATACTACATTACGCCCCTTTGGTCCTAAAGTTACTTTTACAGCATCAGCTAACTTATTAACACCTGTTTCTAATTTACGGCGTGCTTCTTCACCAAATCTTAATTCCTTTGCCATTATGTAGTCACCCTCCTTGAATTATTTATCATAATTAATAATTTTTCTTAATATTTATCCCTTACAATTTGTAATTCAAAACTGCTCATGGATAACAAATATTTTTTTATATTCTGATTTTAGTTAAATTATTGTTGATGTATCCCTCACAGTTTACAACCCAAAACTGTTCGTGAATAATAAATAATTCTTATTTTTAGATTTCACATTATTGTTGAATTATTTATTATTCTATTACAGCTAAAATATCTTTTTCACTTAAGATTAAGTATTCTTGACCTTCATGCTTGATCTCTGTTCCAGCAAACTTACCATAAATAACAATATCACCAGCTTTAATCTCTGGAGCAGCAACCTCTCCATTGTCTAATTTTTTACCTGCTCCTACTGCTACTACTTCACCCTCTTGAGGTTTCTCCTTAGCACTATCTGGTAATACAATACCACTCTTAGTCACTTCTTCTTTCTCTACAGCTTTAATTACTACTCTGTCGCCTAAAGGCTTAATATTCATTGAAAACCCTCCCTTTGTATGTAATTTAAATATAGAATGACTTTTTGTTATTAGCACTCACTAAGTTCGAGTGCTAATCATTACATAATTAATAATAACTAAGTTTTCCCATAAAATCAAGTCTAAATTTGATTTTTTTCTATTTATTTTCGAGGATTTAAGCTGATTAGCTTAAATTAAATCCTTATATCTCATAAAAGAACTATTTAATTTATTATTAAACAATATTTCTTCTATACTAGCCACAGTAAGTTATTATCTCCATGACTTCTCAACTTATACTTTAAAATTATAAATTAAATACTGGATATTTTTATTTAAATAAGAAATCTTATAATTAAATTTTAGTGATAGTTAATGGATATATTGCGACACTTTAAGTTTTAGCTACGGGTTTTAACCCGTAGTGTAACATGTCATCATCACCACAGGTTGAAACCTGTGGCTAGTAAA
>NZ_JBSQYM010000024.1:0-25001 GCF_055140805.1 Orenia sp. | reverse complement strand
GGAGATGTGTATAAGAGACAGAAAATAAGGATTGAAACATTTCAGCAGTTTCCATTTAACTCACTCCTATATATAGTTAATATCAATAATCCACTAAAATAAGGATTGAAACGTAATACAGCAAGGGTATAACTTTTATGTAGCTGATGTTGATATCAATAATCCACTAAAATAAGGATTGAAACAATTTTCTACCAATCACAATAACAATGCTTAGTCCTCGTTGATATCAATAATCCACTAAAACAAGGATTGAAACACTTGAGCTTCAATTCCCCACTTGTCTACTGTCTTTTTGTTAATATCAATATCCATAATTCATTAAATGTTGAGCAGGAATAATATCCTGTTTTTTTAATTTTTTGATATAATTTATCTGTTAAAAGAGGATTGAAATACAATTATAATGAATTAAAGGTAATATAATCAATTTTTGAAGCTGGGAGGTGAACTATGGGGAAAGCTGTCAATATGTTACATATGTTGATGCTGTTAAGGTCAAGAGGAAAGATGCAGGCTGAGGAATTAGCTAAGGAATTAGGAGTTAAGAAGAGGATGGTTAGAAAATATAAAGATGATTTTGAGCAGTTGGATATCTATATAGACTCTATTACAGGTAGATATGGAGGATATTATTTGAGTAGAGATAATACTATCTTAAATTTAGGGATTGATGAAGAGGAGTTTTCTGTATTGAAGGAGGCTGAGAATTATTTAAGCCAAGAAAGCTTTATCTTTCTTAAGGAGTATCAGTTAATTCTTGACAAAATTAAATCCAGTCTAGAGTCAGATCTTAATAATAGTACGATTGATTTAATCTTTGAATCTGTCCCTAATGTTAATGTAGAGCAAGAGAAGGGGAAATATATTCAGATTCAAGAGGCAAGAAGTAAGTCTAAGAAGATCGAGTTAGATTATTTCTCTTTAAGCTCTGGACTTAAGAATAGAGTTGTTCATCCATATATAATCTATATCTATCAAGGGTTCTGGTATCTGATTGCTTATTGCCAATTAAGGGATGAAGTCAGGCAATTTAAATTATCCCGAATCAAGAGTTTAGAAGTCTTAGATGAAGAGTTTATCAAGCCTAAAGAGTTTTCCCTAAAAGATTATTTAGAGAATCTAAAGAGTTGTGTTGGCATTATTTATGATAAGAAGAAATTTAGAGTGAAATTAGAGATTGATTATCCCATGTCAATTAAGGTCAGTGAAAGAATCTGGTTTGAAGATCAGCAGATAACCTTTCAAGAAGATAATTCTATTTTATTTGAAGCAGAAATGACTGGCTTAGAGGATTTAAGCAACTGGGTCTTGAGTATGGGCAGTAGTGTGAAAGTGATTGAACCAATAGAGCTGAAGGATAAAGTTAAGAAAGTGGCTCAGGAAATTTTAGAAAAAGTTTAAAAATTTTTTGATTTTTAAATGGAATTATAGTATAATTATAATTCAAAAGATTAAATCATTATAAATTCCATAATAATAAGGATTGAAACAGGAAAATGTTTCAATAAATGTGAGTTTTATTTTCCATTAAAACAAGGATTGCATTTTTAACTCACATTATTTTTGAAACTTTTAAGGAAAATGTTACAATAATTTTTTGACATATTATTAATAGAATGTTATTATAAAATTACCAAGATGTTTTTATTGGTTTAGATTCAAACAGACTAATAGTTACATAAGAATGCAAAGATAGAGGTAATAGAGAATATTTATAGTATTCAATTTATGAAACAAGTTTTATTTTTTACTCTGTATAATTTTTAAGGAATATGTTTCAATAAAATATTTGTCGATAAATTTTTTAATTTTATAAAAAAGGAGGAGTTAAATGCATTGGTTTAATTTAATTGCTTTTTCATTTATTGGTGTATCAATGAGACAAGTGACACAAATAAAAGAAATTAGAAGTGAAAAATTGAAAAATTTATTAGTTGATGTTTTTTTAGGTGTTGTTATGTCTTTGATCATATGTGGTTTTATTATTAAGAATAATGAGACTATATTATTGGGATTTGCTAGTTTTTTTGGTTACCTTGGTAAAGAAAGATCAATGAAAATTTTGAATGTAATATCCTTTCTTAAATAACTATAGAATCAGTTATTCAACAATAAAAAATTGTGACAAATATAGTGCCACAAAACGTGTTATAATTAGGATATGTCCAATAACACTCTTAGAAATTTTATTAGTTGTTACAATTAGAGGTAATTATTTCTTTATAAAGAATAATAAAGTAAAGAGTTTTTTATCAAAATTATGATTATGGGAGGTGGTAAAGTTGATTCATGCTTTGAAGATGATGGGGGATTATGCTCAAGAGAAATCAAATGAAAGTTTATTAGCTCAGTTAGTAGAGAACCCTGATTCTAATGGAAAGTATAAGACAGTCTTAGTTATTGTCTTTAAAGAAGAAGATGGAGAAATGATATTTGATGAGGTTAGAGTTGAAGAGTTTAGTAAGCAGAAGTTGGACAAGTATGCCTATAAGAAAGGAAGTCCCCGTGGTGGAGATTTGACTCCTACTTCTAAGATAACGGATTTAGAGAAGACTTTTAAACGGATTCAAAGACCATTAAAGAAGCTATGCAAAAAATTAAAAGGGAAAACTGAGATAGAAGAGGTTATTTTGGCTATCAATAATCTCTTTCAAGATGAAGAAGTTAGTCAAAAAATATATGGCGAGTTACAAACAGTAGAGTATGATGATAATGCCGTTTTAACTATTGCTTTTAGAGATACAGCAGAAGAATTAAAATATGTAGGTGATTTTGAGGAATTCACCAAGTCATTAATGGAGAAATATGAAAAGAAGTTTTATTATAAAAGTTCTTATTTAAAGGCTGAGAAGAAATCAATTGGTAAGGATAATGTCTGTTATATCTGCTCTCAAAAAGCTCAAGAGACTTATGGCTATGTAGGAACTTTTGCTTTTTATACCCTTGATAAACCAGGTTTTGCTAGTGGAGGTTTTAATCGGGGAGATGCTTGGAAGAACTATCCTGTCTGTTCTAAATGTGCCAAGACTTTGGATTTAGGGAAAAAATATTTAGAGCAAAACTTATCTGCTAGATTTTGTGGGGTTGATTATTTTATTATCCCTAAAACTATCTTTGCCAGTGATGGTGATGATAGAGAAGAGATGTTTGATATATTAGAGCATTTAGAATCTAGAAGAAAGATGTCCTTAGAAGAGGATAATAGGAAGGCTTTAACCAATGCTCAAAATGATATTTTTGAAGTGATGGGTGATTTTGATAACTATGCTAACTTTAATTTAATGTTTTATGAAGAACAGAATAGTGCCTTTAGAATCTTATTATATATAGAAGATGTCTTACCTTCTTATATCAAAAAGATATTTGATGTTAAAGGAAAAGTAGAGGATGAAGAACTTTTTAAAAAATTGAAAGGTAAGGAAGGTGTTTTTGATTTATCCTTTAAATTTAATTTGATTTCTGATTTTTTCTATGTCAATCAGAGAAATAAAGCAGATTTTACTAAACAGTTTTTAGAGATTACTAATAATATTTTTACTGCTCAACAGATCGATTACAGTCTATTAATTAATAGGTTTATAAGTCATTTGCAGGAGAAGTTCAGAAATGATGAATCAACATGGTATGATAATTTGAAGGCATTAATGATACTCAAATTTTTAAAAAAATTAGAGTTATTAAATGACTCTGGAGAGGAGGAGATAAGAGTGTCAACTACTCAAAGTAGTTATCGAGAAAAGATAGAGTTATTCTTAGAAGACCATAGTGATATTTTAGATTCTAATGTAAAAAGAATGGTATTTTTAGAAGGGGTATTAGCTCAAAAGCTACTTAATATTCAAGCTAAGGAGAGGGATGGAGCTACTCCATTTAGAGCAAGGTTAAATGGTTTGAAATTGAATGAGAAGATTGTTAAAAGGCTATATAGTGAAATTATCAATAAGTTAGAAGAGTATGATAAGAATTATTATAAACAGTTAGAAGAGATGATTGCTGATTATATTTTAGCAAGTAACTTTGCTGATATATCTAATAATGAGTTATCATTTTATTTTGTGACTGGAATGAATCAGGCAAATAAGTTTCAATTTGCTAATAAGAACAAGGGGGATGATGAGTAATGAGTACTGTAGAGAAGAGAAGTGAGTTAGTATTTCTATATGATATTAAGGATGCTAATCCAAATGGAGATCCTTTGGATGCTAATAAACCAAGAATTGATGAAGAGACAGGAATTAATCTTGTTACTGATGTAAGGTTTAAGAGGACAGTTAGAGATTATTTATATGATTATAAAGGTTATAATGGCGAAGGTGATAAAGATATTTTTGTCAGAGAGATAAAAGAAAATGACGGAAGTATTCAAGATGGTAAGAGTAGAGCCAAGGATTTTGAAGAAGATTCAGATAAAGTATTAAAAAGTTGCATTGACGTTAGATTATTTGGTGGAGTAATCCCTTTATCAGGTGATTCGATTACATATACAGGTCCAGTACAATTTCAGATGGGACGTTCTTTGCATCCTGTAGAAGTCAAGTATATTAAGGGAACAGGTGCTTTTGCTTCTGGTTCTGGAAAGAGTAAGAAAACCTTTAGAGAAGAGTATGTTCTTCCTTATTCTTTAATTGGATTTTATGGGATTATTAATGAGAATGCAGCTCAAGAGACAAACTTGACTGAAGATGATATTAAGTTATTACTTGAAGGTATGTGGAAGGGAACTAAGAACTTAATAACTCGTAGTAAGGTAGGACAGACTCCTCGCTTGTTATTAAAAGTGACTTATAGTGAAGAGAACTTCTTTATTGGTGAATTAAAAGAGTATATTAAATTGATTAGTGAAAAGAGAGAAGAAGAGATTAGAGATGTCAGAGATTATAAGCTTGATTTGACAGATTTACTTAAGGTGCTAGAAGTTAATGCAAATAAGATAGCTAGTATTGAATACTTAGTTAATCCAAGGGTGGAGTTTGTTAATAATGGAGAAAGTGTGAGTTTAGAAGAGTTAGATAAATTTAAAAAGATTGAGTTGTAATTAAAGTAATTATTGAATTGATAAAGCTGCCACAGGTTAAAACACTGTGGCTTAAGATTTCAATAAAACAAAGAATAATTTATTGTTATATTACTTGTTATAGAATAAATCTTATGCTTAGTATTTTGTTATTAGCCACAGGATTTATTCTGTGGCGGAAATAGAAAGGAGTTTTTAAGATGGATAAATTATTGGTATTTGATATTTGGGCTGATTATGCTCATTTTAAAAAATATTATACAACTACTTCTCCACTTAGTTTTTCTATTCCTCCCAAGACTACTCTCTATGGAACCATAGGAGCTATCTTAGGCTTGGATAAGAAGGATTATCTAAATTATTTTCAAAAGGGAGAGTGTAGAATAGGGATTAGAATTAAAGAGCCAATTAAGAAGACAAGAATTAACTTGAATTTAATCAATACTAAAACAGCGAAAATGATGTCTAGAATAGATAATCGAACTCAAATTAGGACTGAATTTCTTAAAGATGTAAAGTATAGAATCTATTTCACCCATCAAAATACTGATGTTTATAGCAAGTTAAAAGACTATTTACAGGGTCATAAGAGTGTTTATTCGATTTCTTTAGGATTAAGTGAGAACTTAGCCAATTTTGAGTTTGTTGGTGAATACAATTGTGAAAAAATAATTAATAATCAAGAGTGGGAAGAGTTAGTGACAGTACTAAGAGTAGATGAAGATTATTTAACTAAGGGAGATATAGATTTTAGTCAAGCAGATAGAGAGTATTTTAGCGATAAAGTAGCCTTAGAGATGAAATCAGATCGAGAAGTAATTGATTATGGACAGGTTGTGTTTGAGAGTAATGGCAAGAGTATTAAGGCAAGACCTAAAAACTATTATAAAGTGGAGACGGGAGAAAATATTGTTTTATTATGATTAAATAAGGATAAATATTTCCCCGATTATTAGTAATTAATCGAGAGGAGGAATGATAATGGGAGAATTATATTCTCATCCAGACAAGTTATTGAGTGATCATCTGTTTAATGTCTATCGGTTGGGAATGGCTAAATTTGATGGCAAGAGATTAAATTTTGATAAGTTGGATGAGATTAGATTGATGACTGAGATAGTATTGTTGACCCATGATTTTGGAAAAGCTAATAATTATTTTCAAAGAAAATTACACTTGTCCAGTAAAGGGTTGACAGATTGTGCAGAGTATCAAGAACTGACTAAACAAGGGAAGAATAAGAGTAATCATAGCTTATTATCGGCGATATTTACTTATTATATTTTAGATGAATTGATTGATAATAATTTATTAACTTTACTAGGCATGATAGTGGTTTATCGTCATCATGGCAATTTAAAGGATTTTAAAGAGATGGTGATGATTAGTAATGAGGGTTGGGAGTTGTTAGAGGAGCAATTTAAAGCCACTAATTTGGAAGGGTTACAGGGGATATTGGATTTAATTGATTTAGAGATTGATATTAGGGAGCTTGAATTTAGTGACTTTAAAGATAAGATAGATAATTATAAATTTAGAAAAAAAGTAAGGAAATTACATTTGACTTCAGTAGAAAATTATTTGATTGCTAATTTAGTATATTCTATTCTTATCTCTTCAGATAAAGCAGAAGCTATCTTTTATAGTAAGGGGTTAAGTTATAATAGGTTAGAAGATTTGATTTTAAGTAGAAGAGAAATTGACCCCAAGGCTGTTGATAGATATAAGCAAATTAAAGGTTGGAATCAGCCTGAGACCAAGATGGATCAGAAGAGAAACCAAATTTATAATGAGATAATAGAACAGGTAGAAAAGAGTGATTTAGAAGATAGAATTTTATCCATCAATGTGCCAACAGGAACTGGAAAGACCTTGAGTTCTTTAGCGGCTGGATTGAGATTAAGAAAGAAGGTTGGGCAAAGTCACAGATTGATTTACACTCTCCCTTTTACCTCAATTATTGACCAAAATTATGAGGTGTTTACTGATGTCTTTGAAAAGACAGGAGCAGAGGTTGATAGTTCATTGATTATTAAGCACCATTATTTGACTCCTAAAAGTTATACTCGAGAAGAGGATTATGAAGATGAAGAGTATGATGTATCGAAGCATTTAATTGAGAGTTGGAATTCTGAGATTATAGTAACTACCTTTGTGCAATTGTTACATAGTATTTTTGCTAACCAGAATCGTAGTTTATTGAAATTTTATAATATCTCTAATTCAATTATTCTGTTAGATGAAGTGCAGAGTATTCCCCACAAATACTGGCAATTAACTAAAGTAATACTTAAGGAGATTGCTGATAAGCTAGATTGTTATTTTATCTTTATTACTGCTACTATGCCTTTGATTTATAGTGAAAGAAGAAATGAGATCAAGGAACTAGCTTGTAGTAAGAAAGATTATTTTAAATTCTTCGATAGGATTAAACTCGATTTATCAGAGTTTAGAGTAGAAAAGAGTTTGGAAGAATTTAAGGAATTTATTGCTGATGAATTGGTGGAGTATGAGGATAAGAATTTTTTGATTATCTTAAATACAATTAAGACTTCAATTGCAGTTTATGATTATATTAGTGAAGCCTTAGCGGAGGGATGGCTTGGAGGAGAGAGTATCTATTTAGCTACTAATATTGTTCCTAAAGAGAGAAGAGAACGGATAGCTAGGATTGGAAACTCTGATAAACGGCAAATTATTGTATCTACTCAAATGGTAGAAGCTGGGGTTGATATTGATTTAGATAGAGTATATCGAGATTTTGCTCCTTTAGATTCCATTAACCAGACCTGTGGAAGATGTAATCGGAACTTTGACCCTGATAAAAAAGGGGTAGTTACTATAGTTAAATTGGTCAATGAAAATCATAATAATAAAGCTTATGCTAGCTATGTCTATGATCAAACCTTACTGAGAACTACAGACAAGTTATTAGCTAGTTTATCAGATCTAGTAGAAGAGAGGGATTTCTTTAGAATAAATAGTGATTATTTTTTAGAAGTTGATGATATTAAGAGCAATGATAGTTCTCTGGATTTATTGAAGAAGATTAAGGGGTTAAAGTATGAGAAGGCTTTTTGGCGTGATGAGGAAGGGAAAGAAGTTTTTGAATTAATTGGACAGGACTTTGAAAGTGTTAATTTATTCATTGAATTAAATGCAGATGCTAAAAGTGTATGGGAGAAGTATAGAAAAATCAATCAAATGGAGATTAATAGTTTAGAGGATTATAGTAGGCGTAAAGCTCAATTTGAAAAGATAAAAAGAGAGTTTTTAAGTTATGTGATTACTATTCCTAAACAGGTAGCTATAGAGCAATTAGAAGAAGAGCAGTTAGATAAGACCTTTAATTTAATTGATTCTAATCAGGTTAATAGTGTTTATAATAGTGATACTGGATTTATTAGAGATAATAGCCAAGTCGATATACATTTTTAATTAAGAATTAAAATTTCCATTAAAACAAGGATAAAAAGGAGCGTTAATCATGCCACAGATCAAAAAAGCCATTCTAACATTTAATATAGAAGAGGATTTGTCATTAAGGTATGGCCATAAACTAAGGGGATTTTTTGCCAATAAATTTAAGGATGTTTTATTCCATAATCACAAAGAAGATGGAGAGTATAGATATGCCTATCCCTTGATTCAATATAAAATTATTGAAGGTAAGCCTAGTGTAATTGCTTTAGAGCAGGGGGCTAAACTTGTAATTAATAATTTTCTTGATATAGATAAATTAAAGTTAGCAGATAAAGAATATACACAGCCAGAAAGCAGATTAGAAGTAATTGATGAAAGTTTAGAGGTTAGCTCTAAAGATCAAGGTCTTAAATTTAAATATAAATTATTATCACCCTGGCTGGGGTTAAATCAGAAGAATCACAGGAAATATCTTAAGCTAGTTAGAGATAGCAGTGAGGGTAAGCAGTTAGAATTTTTGAAGAGAATCTTAATTGGAAATATCTTAACCTTTGCTAAAGGTGTGGATTGGTGGATAGAGGATGAGATAATAGTAGTTCCTCAGTTAAAAGCTATTGATATACAGTTTAAAAATCAGAAGATGTTGGGATTTGTAGGTGAATTTTATTCTAATCTTTCTTTGCCAGATTATATTGGATTGGGCAAGTCTACAGCAAGAGGTTTTGGAATGGTTGCAGAGGTGATAAAATGCAATTAGTAATAAATACTTATGGAAGCTATTTACATCAAGATAAAGGCTGTTTTGAAATAAAAGCAGAGGGTAAGAAGAGTAAAATCTCAACTAAAAAGGTAGATTCAATTTTGATTACTACAGGAGCTGCTGTTAGTAGTGATGCGATTAAGTTAGCCTTGGAGAATAATATTGAAATTCAATTTTTAGATAAGTATGGTAGCTCTTTAGGTAAGGTCTGGCATTCTAAGTTAGGAAGTACTACTTATATTAGAAGAAAGCAATTAGAAATATCTGATAGTGATGAGGGAACTCAACTGGTTAAAGAATTAATTCTGCAAAAGATTAATAATTGTATTGAGCATCTAACTGACTTAGCATTAAGAAGGAGTACAGATAAGAAGAATTATCTGAAAGGTTTAGTTAAAGATATTGAGAAGTTAAAAGTTAAGTTAAAGAAGCTAACTGGCAGGGTCGATGATATTAGAAATCGCCTGATGGGATATGAGGGGAATGCTGGGAAGTTATATTTTAAAGGATTGAGCTATATTATGCCAGAAAGGTACAGCTTTTCTGGAAGAAGTCATCGACCTGCTAAGGATGAATTTAACTGTTTATTAAATTATGGTTATGGCATTCTCTATTCCAAAGTAGAAAAAGCCTGTATCATTGCTGGGCTAGATCCATATGTTGGTATTTTGCACACTGATGGTTATAATAAAAAATCCTTTGTCTTTGATGTAATAGAACCCTATCGCCATTACATAGATAGAATTGTAGTTAAGTTATTTAGTACAAAAAGTGTTAGAAAATCTTACTTTGATGAAATTCATGGGGGATTGACTTTAAATGAGGATGGTAAGAAAATCTTAATTCAAGAGTTAAATGAGTATTTTGATAGTGGTATTCGTTATGATGGAAGAAATATTAAAATTAATGATACTATTCAAGCTGATTTACATAAGATAGCTAACCGATTGATTGAAGAGTAAAAAATTGAGTTTAGAGGTGATAGGATGCTAACCTGGTTTGTTTATGATATTTCTGAAGATAAGCCGAGAAGAAAGATATCTGACAAAGCAATTGAATTAGGTTTGGCTAGAGTACAAAAATCTGTTTTCCTAGGTAATGTAGAAGAGAGTGTGGCTGATGAATTATTAATCTATTCAGAAGAGCTAATTGATATTGAAGAAGATTCAGTCTATATGTTCCCTATGTGCCAAGAAGATTTTAAAAAGATAGAATTGTTGGGACAGGCTTTTGATAAAGCTATGGCTAATGATGAGATTAAGACTATGTTTTTATAATAGTTGAGAATGGAGAATCAAAAATATGGTTCAATAACAA
This sequence comes from Orenia sp., assembly GCF_055140805.1. Classification (NCBI taxonomy): domain Bacteria; kingdom Bacillati; phylum Bacillota; class Clostridia; order Halanaerobiales; family Halobacteroidaceae; genus Orenia; species Orenia sp. The sequence continues at coordinate 14,484 of NZ_JBSQYM010000024.1, read as the reverse complement.
ATTTGGTGATTAAAGGTAACATTATTTATAAAAAAATAGAAATTGAAGTTCAAAATACTAAAAACTAATATTAGTGGCAACGAATTAATGCTAATTGCACGAATTAAAGATTAAAGGATTAGATTAAAGATTTAAAATTTTTTGATCTAAATTGGCGTTAATTCGAGAGATTCGTTGCAAAAAATGTTTGAAATAATTTAAATATAGTAGTTTCACAAAACTCATTGAAGAGCCAAAAATATTAATAATATATATCAAAAAGGGGGATTAATAATAGAAAATCAAATCAGTATTACTCCATCAGAAGTGATTGAATATATGTATTGTCCTCGATTTATCTATTTTATGCTTTATTTGAAGATCCCTCAAAAAGAAGAGAATAGGTATAAGGTTCAATTGGGTAGGAAAATTCATGAGAAGAAGAGCAAGACTAATCAGGAATATTTAAGAAAGAAGCTAGGGGTTAAAAAGAAGTTGATAGAGCAGAAATTAAGTTCTAAGAAATATCAAATTCATGGAATTGTTGATGAGATTTTATTTTTGGAAGATGGTACTGCTGCTCCTTTAGATTATAAATTTGCTAAATACAAAGATAAAATCTTTAAAACTTATAAATATCAGGCAATTATGTATAGTATGTTGATAAAGGATAATTATAATACTGATGTTAATAAAGCTTATTTAGTTTATACTAGAAGTAAAAGCAGATTAGAGGAGGTAATTATAAATGAAGAAGATTTTACTAAGGTTAAGCTTATCTTAGAAGATATTATAAATATAATTGATAAAGGCTATTATCCAATAGCTACTTCTTATAAAAGAAGATGCAGAGATTGTTGTTATCGTAATATTTGTGTTAAATAAATCTTCCTTGAATATAAAGGCAAAATCATGTATAATAATGGAAAGTAAGTACTGAGAATCTCTCAAAATTATTGAAGTATGAATATACGATCCTTGACAAATCCAGTATTTACAAGGGATAGATAGGAGTGTGGTTTAACGGCATTTTGTCTAAAAAGTAGCTAGATGTATGAATATACAGGCTAAAATGGGCGATTTGTTGTATCAGCCAACTCCGATGAACCCTTGCTAGAATAGGAAAGTCAACAAAAAACGGGTTATAATCTACAATCCAACATAACAAGGATTGAAACTCCTACTATAACTATTAATTTTAGTTCTAGCACTAGTTATAATCTACAATCCAACATAACAAGGATTGAAACTGAAGGGTTTGTAGCTGAGTGTTTTTCAGACCATATGTTATAATCTACAATCCAACATAACAAGGATTGAAACCACTAACCTTTGCTATAAATTGTTCTGGCGTATTTGTTATAATCTACAATCCAACATAACAAGGATTGAAACTCATCATTCTTGGGGATGTTGATAGTCATAGTTGTAGTTATAATCTACAATCCAACATAACAAGGATTGAAACAGAGTATGGAGTTAACAAAAGTCTGTTAGTTTGATTAGTTATAATCTACAATCCAACATAACAAGGATTGAAACACCTCTTCTTCTTTACTAAGTACTTCATGTCCAAGTTATAATCTACAATCCAACATAACAAGGATTGAAACATTTGTCAATCAAATCAATATAAGTCATTTAACCAGTTATAATCTACAATCCAACATAACAAGGATTGAAACATCATTCACCACTCTCATCTTAGGTAGTCCTGGTTGCAGTTATAATCTACAATCCAACATAACAAGGATTGAAACATTGTTTAATTTGAGCTGATATAGATTGACCTTCTTCTGTTATAATCTACAATCCAACATAACAAGGATTGAAACCAAGGCTCAAAATTACACCACCTTAATTTATTAAAGTGTTATAATCTACAATCCAACATAACAAGGATTGAAACAATGCACAAAATATAGCATTGAAGGCTAGTCAATCCAGTTATAATCTACAATCCAACATAACAAGGATTGAAACCTTACTTTTCAACTTTTGTCATTTTAGTCAAACATTGTTATAATCTACAATCCAACATAACAAGGATTGAAACTAAATTCAATGAAGCTAATACCAAGTGGGAACTATTTGGTTATAATCTACAATCCAACATAACAAGGATTGAAACGTGAATCCAAAATGGAGTTTGAATCCTGATTTGGCTTGTTATAATCTACAATCCAACATAACAAGGATTGAAACAGGAAATATCAGAAATTATAGAAGTTGATGTATGTGGTTATAATCTACAATCCAACATAACAAGGATTGAAACTTGGTGAATATACCCTCTTCTTGCAGGATATCTTCTGTTATAATCTACAATCCAACATAACAAGGATTGAAACAACATTAAATTAGATTCTTTGAATGCTAAATTTGAGTTATAATCTACAATCCAACATAACAAGGATTGAAACACTTCTCTTTCTTCAGGAGGTACCTCGTCATTTTGTTATAATCTACAATCCAACATAACAAGGATTGAAACTTATAACAGAATAAGTTGCTGATGTAAATAGTTTTTTGTTATAATCTACAATCCAACATAACAAGGATTGAAACGTTGATGCATCGACAGTTACTAGTTCTATGTTAATGTTATAATCTACAATCCAACATAACAAGGATTGAAACTTTCAAGCTGGTACAGAAAGAAAGGACATAGATTTAGTTATAATCTACAATCCAACATAACAAGGATTGAAAATAAAAAATAGAGAAGCCCCTAGTTATTAACTAGAGACTTCTCTTATTGCAGTTATCTTCAAAGAAAAAGAATATATTAATCTTTACTGCTTCTTAAAGTTCTATACAGCTTGCACATTGACTCTTTATCATTGCTTCAGAATTTTTGATAGTGAACTTATGGTCTGAAATTTGATAACTCTCTTCTTCAAAGACAGTAAAGCTGACAGAATCGTCTTCAAATTCAATGGTAACTGGTACAGTCATCTTAATCTCATTATTGAAAGGGTGAGTTTTAGAGCCAGGTTCAATTATGCTGGTATTACCCTCTTTATCGGTGATTTCTATGATATCAGTTGATGTCTTTAGAGATTTAAGTTTTTCAGATTGGTAAAATTTTAGGGAATTGACATCTCCATTCATTCCCAGAGACTCACAGTCATAAGTCATAATAGTTCCAATAGGAGTTGGAATTGGTGTTGGCTTACTTGGTTCACAGGACTCTAGGGAGCCATCATGATATAGTGATAAGCCTACATGTATTTCTAGTTCTTGGTCTAAAGCATTGATTTTTGCTCTTTCTTGTGGCCAGAGGGTGATACTCTTAATGGCTCCATTTTTATAAAAGCGGGTATTGATGACCTTATTATTTAACTTCCCACATTTTAAATCAAAGGGTAGACTCTCTGCCAGTTCATACTCATTCTCCTCAGTCCAGTATCCTGTAACCTTTCCATCCAAAGGGAAGATACATCTGATCTCTCCGCTTTCATAAAATAGAACACGCTCAGCACTATAAATATCATTCTTTAGTTCGATTTCTGTTGCTTGGTTTAAAGAGATGCTCTTTATCCCACCACTTGGATAAAATGAGATAGATTCTTTATATTTTCGTCTAGCCTCAGAGTCTTCATATTGTGGAACTAAGGGACCATAAGGTGTTTCTATTAGATTGTATTTATTTAATCTACATGACTTTATCTTTCCATCAGGATAAGTTTCACAGGAAGTAATACCTGTTAACAGCCCATATTTTGTATTAATCTCTTTCATAGAATTTACCTCCTCATTTTAGATAATATTAAAAAGTATATAATTTCTAATAAATAAAATTTATTCTTGATTATTAACATGTCTTTTACATAGACTTCACATTATCTGTAGTATATACTATTAATTGCTCAATGTCAAAGAGTATAATTATATAAAGAATCTTCTTTTAGATATAACAAGAATTAAGATTGTTTACATGAGGTAATATATTTTTAGGCTAGATCAGGGCTTATTAAGATCTGAAATTACTAGACAAGCTAAGGGTATATCTATATAATTTATATATATTAGCTTATATGGAGGGAGATATTATGGCTAAGACCAAGATAAAAGTCAAAGAATTAAGAGATTATTTAAAGACATTAGATGATAAAGAGATAACTAATGAGCTGGTGGAGTTGTTTAAAACCTTTCCTGATGTTAAAGAGTACTATTTAGCAAAGCTTAAGCCTGAATATTTAGAAGAGGTTTTAGAGGATTATCGCAAGGTGATTATAGATGAGTTCTTTCCAACTAGAGGTGATGGTAAGTTAAGATATTCTGTGATGAAGAAGGCTATCTCAGATTTTAAGAAGATTAGTGACAAAGCAGAGTATATTGCTGAGCTAATGTTGACCTATGTAGAGCAGGGTGTGAAGTTTACTAATACTTATGGAGATATCAGTGAGCGATTTTATATTAATATAGAGAAGATGTTTGAGAATACATTAGAGTACATAGTAAAGAATGATTTAGAGAAGCAATTTAGGAAGAGATGTAAAAAAGCTATGGATAATTCTTCAGGTATAGGATGGGGATTTGCCGATTCTATGATGGATATATATTATACTTATTTCAATGAATAATGATTTTTTCTATATCTACAGAGCTATAGGGTTAACTCCTGTAGCTTTTTCCTTTCTAAGGAGAAAAAATATTAACTTTAGCAAGGGATATTTTAGTATAGAGTTAATTATATAAGTCACTATAGTTAACTCTGTATTAAGTAGAATCTGTCTGCAAAAAGCACATAATGACAGGAAAGACTAGATGATTAATGTTATTCTTATTGTAAAGGGGAGAGAAAGAATGGAATGCTTACAAAGAATGAATGATAGTCTAGATTATTTAGAAGAGAATCTATGTGAAGAGATAGATATTGAGCAGGTAGCCAAGGTGGCTTGTCTATCCAAATTTCATTTTCAGAGAATGTTTCATATATTAACAGATGTAACGATAGCTGAATACCTTCGCAAGAGGAGATTGACCTTAGCGGCTCAAGAACTAGCTACATTAGATAGTAAAGTAATTGATGTGGCCTTGAAATATGGCTATTCTACACCTGAATCATTCTCCAAGGCCTTTAAAAGGTTACATGGGATAAATCCTTCACAGGTAAGGGATAGTGGGGTAACTTTAAAAGCATATCCACGCTTTTTCTTTCAAATACAATTAAAGGGAGCTGAAAGAATGAACTATAAGGTCATTGAAAGAGAGGCATTTAAAATTGTTGGCAAGGCTATTAGAGTTTCTACCGTAGATGGGGAGAACTTTAAAGCTATTCCTGAATTTTGGGATGAATGTTGTAGTAGTGGTTTTTATGATCAATTAACAGAGAAGATGGGTGACTTAGGTGTTATGGGAGTATGTGGTGTGGACTGTGATGGTCAAAAAGATGAGTTTACTTATATGGTAGCAATTGAAAAACCTAAGGATAAGCTAGAGCTTGATATAGTCGAACGAGAAATTCCAGCTTCGACTTGGGCAGTCTTTGAATCTATTGGTCCCATGCCTGATGCTATTCAGGAAGTGTGGAAACGAATTTTTGCTGAATGGTTTCCTTCCACTGGTTATGAACATGCAGGTACTCCAGAATTAGAGGTCTACTATCCAGGTAACCCAGATGATGCTGATTATAAAACTGAAGTATGGATTCCAATTATAAAAAAATAGTCTTGCTAGAAGGTCTCAGTTTAGGCTGAGACCTTTTGAATTATTCCTTCAAAATTTCTAAAGCTATATCCTCCCAATTTCCAGTCATTAGATGAATCCCATCAACTTTATCAATTTTTCGACCTGTTAAATTCAATATATAAGATTAATACTCCTAATACCAATAAGATTACCCCCAAGAGATTAAACCAGAAGGGTTGAAAGGTAGCTACACTGGTTATTTTACTATTAAAGCCTCTTATTTTATAGGGTAATAGATAAATTGCTATTAGGGTAATACTCTGATAGAAGAATCTGCCTAGTATAGTATCAATTAAAGAGCCTGTCCTAACATAAAGCCAGCCTAATAATAACTCTAAGGTAAATAGGCTGATAATATGTTGAAGATCAAATGAGAATAATAGAGCAAATAATGAGGTTGAAATTATAGCAATACTTACAGAATATCTCTTTAATAGAGTCTTTAAGATAATTCCTCTAAAGAATATCTCTTCTAAGATAACAGTAATTACTGTCGACAGACTATATAAACCAGCCATTGACAGTGAATTATTAAAGAGTTGCTTATTGATGGCTTTAACTAAGCTTTCTGATAATGGATAAAAGCTTTGTAGAATATTATTTAGCTCTGATAAGATAATATTAAAAGAGATGGCTAATATAAATAATGCTATAATTTTAAGAGAAGATAAATTTGTGTTAGTAAAGAGTCCGTTAAGTCTTAGTTTACTCCTTTTAAAGCCAAAGTATAAGATTGATCCAAAAGAGATAGGTGGAATTAACACAGCATAGATTGAATTAATCTTCTCCTGTGTTAATTCAAAGGGAACTAAGAGAAGGTTTAAAATAGTTATTGTAATGTATTGAAAGAAAATAAATACTAAAAATAGCAATAATAAGTCGAAGACTTTTGGTTCAGAATCTTTTTTATCCATTAAATCCACACTCCTGTTTTGGGATTATTTGTATTTTAAATATATTATAATTATAATATATTTAAAATGAAGATGCAAAAGGTTAGTTATATAGGTGTTCAAATCTAAAGTAAAATAAAAGACTAAAAGTCAAAAGCTAAAGATTAGCAGTAAATTAACACAAATTTTACTCTCCCTGAAAGAAGCAGTTTTTGTTTTTGGTTAAGAAATTAAGTGTGACGTTATATGGGTATATTGAGACATTTTTAAAATTAGCGTGAGTGGGTGTGTGAGTGTGAGTAAAACCCAATAAAAAGAAGTTTTACACATACTCACACTCATAGCTCACACTCGACACAAAGTGTCCCACTATCTCTATTAAGTAATAAAAAGTCTACTGATAGAGTAATTCTATGTCGATTAAAGGATAATCTAAGGGAACTAAGCAGGAGATTGGCAAGAAAGGTTTAAATAAATATATAGTTGTAATTGTGTTTAATAGAACAAATGATTTCTAATAGTCGATGATAATGAAGTTTGATTCTAGGTTTAAGATTAAATTTTAGCTTAGTTTATATAATTCTAAATAGATGTGGAGTTGATAAGATGAAGAAATATTTTTTAATAATACTTATGCTATTGTTGATAAATACCTCGGCTTTTGCTAGTGGTAGCTTAAATGCTGGTAATTCTAAACCTGCTAATTTGGTAGTACATTATTCTCAAAATTGGTCAACAGCAGGGTATTGGGATTTATCAGATTATGATCTTCCTGCTAAAGCTGTTATTACTGGAATTAAAGTTAAATGGGATTATTTTAGTAGTTTAAGTAATCAGCGTTATAATGGATTAAAGCTCTATCTTTACAATCAAAAAGGTAAAAAGGTCTTATTAAATAAGAATTTGATTGGTAGTTATGCTAGTAGCAATAGTTTTAATGGAGAAACTCCTAAACAGAAATGGAAGCTAAGATATAAGGTTAAGGACTTTAAATATGAGGGTAATTATTTTGCTATCACCCCCAAGTTGATTATTTATTATGAGTTCAAGAAGGATAAGGAGGACTAGTCTATGGAGATGAGAGAGGATGTAGTTTTTGCTTTAGATATAGGGACGCGAACAGTAGTAGGAGCGGTACTTGAAGGAACAGACAATAGTTTGGAGTTAATAGCGTCTGAAGTCATTGAACATAAAAGTAGATCGATGCTAGATGGGCAAATTCATAATGTAACAGATGTAGCTACTCAAGTAAAAGAGATCAAAAAAAGGCTTGAGGAGAAGACCAATATTAAACTAAAGAAAGTAGGGATTGCAGCAGCAGGTCGTGCTTTAAAGACTTTGACAGGACACCATAAAATAGAATTTAAGAATAAAAAAGAGGTTGATGCAGATGATGTTAAGATGCTGGAATTTGCTGCTGTACAGGATGCCCAAAAGAGGTTGGCAGCAGGTAAAGATAGGGATAAAGCAAGTGGTTATCACTTTGTTGGATATACCTTATTACAAAGCAAGCTCGATGGAATTAAGGTAGGTAGTCTAATCAGTCAGAGTGGAAAGGTTATTGAGGTTGATTTAATTGCTACCTTTCTGCCAAGGATAGTAGTTGATTCCCTATTAACGGTAATTAGACAAGCTGATTTAGAGGTAGATCATCTGACCTTAGAGCCGATAGCTGCTACTAATATTATCGTTCCACAGCAGATGTATAACTTCAATCTAGCCTTAGTGGATATTGGAGCAGGTACTTCTGATATTGCTATTACTAGAGATGGGGCCATTATTGGCTATGATATGGTGCCTGTAGCTGGTGATGAGATAACTGAAGCTATCTGTGAAAATTATATGGTAGATTATCATACTGCGGAAAGAATTAAACGTGAGTTGACAGATCAAGATGAAGTAGAGATGAAAGATATTTTAGATCAGACTGTAGCTATCTCTACTGCAAACATTATTAAGATGATAGAGCCTAAAATTGATAAATTGGCTGAATTGATAGCACAAGCAATTTTAAAGCTAAATACTAGAGCTCCCCAGGCTGTAATCTGTATCGGTGGCGGTAGTTTAACTCCCTTATTAAAAGAGAAGTTAGCCCAACAGCTAGAGCTACCGATTAATCGTGTGGGAATCAAAGATGGTAAAGAGATTCAAGGTGTGACTGGTAAGATTGAAGGTATTTCGGGAACACAGTCTATTACACCTTTTGGAATTGCCATGAGTTGCAAGGTTAATAAGAGTCGGGCCAACTTTATTGATATTGAGCTAAATAAAGATCCTTTACATTTATTTACCCTAACAGAACCTAAGGTCTCTGATGCCTTATTGGCAGCAGAACTTGATATTAAAGCCTTAAAGGCTACTCCTGGGTTGGCGTTAGGAGTAGAGGTCAATGGTAATCTGAAGATGATACCTGGTACTATGGGAAGTTCTGGAAAGGTCTTTATCAATGGAGAGGAAGGTAGTATTGATAGTAAGATTAAGCAGGGAGATTCCTTAGAAGTTCAGTTAGGTGATAGGGGTAGAGCAGGAGAGGGTAGAATAGCTGATGTAGTTCCTGACTTACCAATAAGGGAAATATCAATCAATGGTGATAAGCAGATTCTAGAAGGGATTTATTATAAAAATGGGAAGCGGGCTAGCTTAAATAGTAAATTAGCTGATGGTGATAAAATTGAGTATACTATTATCCAGACTGTAGGAGATGTATTGCAGGATGTTATGGATATCTCTGTAGACCAGTTAAAGAAGAGAAAGATTACCTATATATTCAATGATGAAGAACGGGAGCATAGATATCAGAGCTATAGCTTAACGTTGAATGGTCAAGTAGCAACTTTGGATATGGAGATAGATGATGGTGATGAACTCACTTTTACTGAAAATAATGAGAAGAGGTTGAAGATAGAGGATGTATTAGAAGAAGATGTTACCCTAGCTAATCTTAATATTGTCTTTAATGATAAGCCAATAATTGTTCCAGCTAAAGATTATAAACTGCTCAAAAATAACAAGCCTGCCCAATTAGATGATTTAATTAATACTGGAGATGTGATTGAATATCAAAGTGGAGGAATCAGATTGAATCAGTTATTAGATTACATCAATTACAAGATTCCAACATCTTTAGGTGGTAAATTGATTATCGAAAGAAATGGTAAGAAGGCACAACTTATAGAACCTCTAAGTGATGGTGATCAGGTTAATATTTATTTTGATAAAGAATAATGAAGCTCCTAAAGAAGAAATTTTTCAAATTTAACAATCAAAAATAGAAATAATGTATAATTTTCATAACCGCTAGATATTTTAATAATAGTTTGAAAAATTATTTAACTAAGGAGCTGAAATAATTGTACACAGGTTATGAAAAAGTGGATATATCTGAATCTAAAAGGAAAGTTGGAACAGGGTGGATCCCACTAGAAGAAAAGAATAACATTTTTGATATTGATTTTTTTAATATTCAAGAAAAAACACAAAAGCTAGGTACTGGATGGTTACCTCCTTTACCGAATATAGGGGTCGATTATACAGTAAAGCATCCGGAAATTTCTACAATGGTAGAGAAATTAGGATTAACAACAGATATTGAAGATACAACCTCATTACCCTCTACAGTGGATTTACGGCTATGGTGCTCAGAAGTTGAGAATCAAGGACGGTTGGGTTCTTGTACAGCTCATGCTGCAGTAGGCATTGTCGAATACTTTCAAAAAAGAGCTTTTGATAAGCACCTTGAAGGATCTAGGTTATTTGTTTATAAGGCCACTCGGAATTTAATGAAAGTCACTGGAGATACTGGAGCTTGGTTACGAGATACTATGGGGGCTTTGGTACTTTGTGGGGTTCCGCCTGAAAAGTATTGGCCTTATACAGATAAAAGTCCTGATTTTGATGAAGAACCTACTAGTTTTTTATATTCATTGGCGGACAATTATGAAGCACTCAAATACTTTAGTCATGATTCTTTAGGAAGTAATATCTCCACAGATAAAGTACTGGCAAGTGTTAAAAGGTTTCTTGCAGCTGGAGTTCCTTCAATGTTTGGATTTTTTGGTTTTCCTTCTTTTTCTCAATCAGAAGTTAAAGGTGAAATTCCTTTTCCTTGTCAAGGAGAGCAAGCCAAATGGGGACATGCTGTTGCTGCAGTAGGTTATGATGATAATAAATGTATTAAGAATTTTATTTGTGATAAGACAACCACAGGAGCACTTTTGATTCGTAATTCTTGGGGACCAGATTGGGGAGATGGGGGTTATGGATGGCTACCTTATGAGTATGTCAATAAACGTTTAGCTTTAGATTTTTGGTCATTAATCAGTATGGAATGGATTGACACAGGTAAATTTGGTTTATAATTGTTTTTCAAACAAAAAGTAGTAGGCTAATTAGCCTACTACTTTTTGTTTAGGGATTGCTTTCTCATCTTACTAAAGACATTTTTTAAAGTAGACCTTAACCAGAATATCATCAAAATACTTGCTATTAACTCAGAGATTGGGAAGGCAAACCAGAGTGTATCTAAGCCAAATGATGCTCCTAATAGATACATAATCGGTAAGAGTAGTATCATCTGTCTTAAAAATGAAAGTAACAGACTAGGAAATCCCTTTCCAATAGCTTGAAAGGTAGTTGAGCCGATAATGGCAGGTCCAATAATAGGAAAGGCTAGGCTGATTCTTCTTAAGGCTACCTCTCCAATATTTAATAATTGCTGATCCTTATTGAATAATAGTAGCAACTCTTTAGGAAATAATTGAAATACTATCAGACCTGCTGTAGTAAAGGAGAAAGCTATTAAGATAGAATATTTAATTGTCTTCTTCATTCTTTCAGGTTTATTATGACCATAATTATATCCTACTATCGGCATAAATCCTTGATTTAAACCAAAGACTGGCATAAAGACAAAGGACTGTAACCTAAAGTAAACTCCCATAACAGCAATTGCTGTTAGATTATAGCCTCCCACGATCATATTAACTCCAGCGATCATTATACTTGCTAATAGTTGCATAATCATTGCTGGAAAACCAACTTGATAAATCCCTTTGATAATACTTGGGTCAAATTTAAACTCTTCTAATTTTAATTTGATTTGGTTTTTATCACTAAATAAGATAAATAATATAAATAGGCCACTGATTATCCTTGATAATACTGTTGCATAGGCTGCTCCTGCTACACCTAATTCAGGAAAAATTCCTATTCCAAAGATAAAGAAAGGGTCTAAAATAATATTTAAGATAGCACCAATGAGTAGCGTAACCATTGGCATAATAGTGTTTCCTTCTCCACGTAGAATATTATTAGCTATCATAGGAAAAAACATTGCTATAGAACCAATGAAAATAATTCTAGTATACTCTACACCCAATTCAAGCAGTACAGGATCTTGAGTAAAAATAGTAAAGATCTCTTTAGTAAAGAAGATTCCTACTAAAGCAATTAAAATCCCATAGCCAATTGTAACAAAGATAACATGTTCAGCTACATTACTGGCACGATGCTCCTTCTTTTCACCTAATAATCTAGATATCAAAGAGCTTGTACCTACTCCAGTACCAACAGCAATAGCTATTAACACCATCTGGATTGGGAATGATAATGATAGTGCTGATAAGGCTTCTGTACTCACTCTACCTATATAGATACTATCTACCACATTATATAATGCTTGGATTAACATCCCAAAGATTGAGGGGATAGATAATTTAAGTAATAATGGGACTATGGCTTCTGTCCCTAAACGATCTGATTTTCTTTCCTCCATATGTATTCCTCCCTTAAATTCCTTAATTAATCAGAACTAAATTACCTCTTTAGTTGATAAGCCAACTAATATCATATAATAACATAGCTTAGCTGTCAATTGTATTGCTTGCTTTATATTATCTCTTATATATATTGACTGCTATTAAAGAAGATATACATTGATAGGATAAATTTACTAGCCACAGGTTTCAACCTGTGGTGATGATGACATGTTACACTACGGGTTAAAACCCGTAGCTAAAACTTAAACTGTCGCAATATACCAATAAAAAGATATTATCTACATTGAAATTTAATTAGCATAACGGGTAAATATAAAAGCAGATAAGCATCTGTGTTTAATGAAAAACCATTAGTAAAGTTTCTTTTGATCACTAGAAATTCATTTGATTTATTTTATTAAGATAATCTTAATAAAATAGTAATAATCGGAGTAGATTAGGATAACAATAAAAGGTGTATTTATCAAAGCAACGACATAAAAATTGAATTAGGAGTGGTAATGTGGAAACTTTAGCATTGATTTTGGCCGGTGGTAGGGGAACACGATTAGATATATTAACAGAGTATCGTGCTAAACCTAGTGTACCTTTTGCAGGAAAGTTAAGACTAATTGATTTTGCATTAAGTAATTGTGTAAACTCAGGAATTTATAATGTAGGTGTGTTAACTCAATATCTTCCTATGTCCCTTCATGACCATATTGGAATAGGTAAGCCCTGGGACTTAGATAGAAAGATAGGTGGTGTTAATCTCTTACAACCCTATACAGGAAGGGATAAGAAGTATGGTTGGTATCAAGGAACAGCCCATGCAGTCTGTCAAAATATCAATTATATCAAGAAGAATAATCCTAAATATGTACTGATTTTATCAGGGGATCATGTATATAAGATGGACTATAGTCAAATGATAGATTATCATCGCCAAAAGGGTGCTGAATTGACTATTGCTGCCCAAAGGGTTTCTTGGGAAGAGGCCAGTCGTTTTGGAATCTTAGAGGCCAATGATAATTTGGAGATTTTAGATTTTAAAGAAAAACCAGAAGAACCACTAAATAATCTAGCTTCAATGGGGATTTATGTATTTAATGCAGATCTCTTGATTAATATGTTAGAAGAGCATTGTAATCAAGAAAATTCAGATTTTGGACATCATATTATCCCTCCAATAATTGAAAGTTCTAAGACTTTCTCTTATGAGTTTGAAGGATATTGGAGAGATGTAGGAACTATTCAATCTTTCTGGGAAACTAATCTCTCTTTGGCAGCTCCTGTACCTGAATTGAATCTTTATGATGATAATTGGAAGATCCATACTAGAAGTACAGAACAGCCACCAGCAAAGTTTGGAGCAAAAGGTAGTGCCAAGCAGAGTTTGATTTCAAGTGGAGCTATTATCAATGGTATTGTAGAAAATTCGATAATATCACCTGGAGCCTATATTGAAGAAGGTGCAGTAGTAAGAGATTCAATCATATTTAATGATACAAGGATTAAAGCAGATTCAATTGTCTCTAGTTCAGTGATAGACAAAAGGGTTGTAGTAGGAGAGAAGTCATATATAGGATTTGGAAATGATTTAACTGTTAATGTGGACAAGCCAAATCTCTATAAAACAGGATTAACAGTAATCGGCAAAGGTGCGGTTATTCCAAATAATATTCAGATTGGTCGTAATTGTAGGGTCTTACCTTATATTAAGGAGAAGGACTTTGGAGATAAAAAAGATATAGCAAGTGGTACTACTATAAAACCACTAATGGATAAAGAACTTTCTCTAGTTGAAACTGGATAATAGAATATCTATACTGATAATTTAATAGACCAGATATATAAAGAAGACTACTCCAAAGTAGTCTTCTTTATATATAATCATAATTTCAACTGGGAAAATAAGGAAATTTATGTTAAAATTAAAAAAGTATGAATAAAATATATTCTCAAGAGTATATATGATATGTAGAGTCATTTCAAATATAGGTGTGTGAATTCAAAATGAAACTTAATGGAGATATTGCGATACTTTTAGGAATCAGGAGTCAGCAACCAGTTATCAGTAAAACACACTGATTCCAGATTCTAGATTCCTGACACGAAAGTATCCCATTATCTCTCTATAACCTGTCTCTTATACACAT